>JASLGD010000451.1 GCA_030150305.1 Caldimonas sp.
CGCCGATCATCGCCGTTACCGCCTATGCGCTCGACGGCGACCGCGAGAAGTGCCTAGCGGCCGGCATGGATGACTTTCTCGCTAAGCCGTATTCGCTGGGCGACCTCAAGCCAAAGCTTATGCGATGGCTACGCATCTCTCCTCAGGCATCAACCAGCGCCCTCACCGCAGCTGGCAGCGCGACAGACCGCTCCTGCCGATAGTTCACCCACACCGTCTTCGCCCCACCCGTCGCATACAGCACCCCGGGTTCGTCGGTCCGCTCCAGCGTCACGTACGCCTCGAAGCTGCTCCTCCCCGGCTTCGCGACGTAATGCTTCGCGAGCACGTCGCCCGGGTACTTGAGCTGCTTGAGAAAGTTGCAGAACGTGTTGACGATCACCGGGCCCTCGCCCGCCGGGTCCGGCGCGCCGGCGACCCGGTGCAACCACTCGATCCGCACGATCTCGAGGTAGCGGAAGTAGAGCGTGTTGTTGACATGGCCCATCGCGTCCATGTCGCCCCAGCGGATCGGGATCACCATCTCGAGCGTCAGCTTCTTCGCCTCCGGCAGCTCGAATCGCACCCTTGCCTCCTCCTTCGCGCGCGGTCAGAGCCGCACGTCGAGCTCGCGGCAGAGCCGCTCGACCAGCGCCGCGAGCCGCGCGACCTCGCCCTCGGTCGCGGCGAGCCGCGCCTTCAGCGCCGCCACCTCGCTCGTCGCGACGATCGATTCGCCTTCGGCCGCGACCGGCAGTGCGGTCACGTCGATCGGCCCGCACAGCAGGTGCGCCCAGCGCTGCTCGCGCGCACCCGGCGCACGCGGCAGCTTGACGACGAGCGCACCGCCCTTCTCTTCCGGCCGCGCCGCCAGCTCGTCGAGAAAGCCTTCGACCGCCGAGACGTCGGCGAACCGATGGAGCCGCTCGGCGGCGGTGCGCAGCTCGGCTGGCGTCTGCGGCCCGCGCAGGATCAGCGTCGCGAGCAGCGCGACCGACTGCGACGGCAGGGCGAGCGCGCGGCCGAGGTTGTGCTCGTAGCGCGCCACGCGCGAGCCGCTCGACTCGAACGCGAGCGAGAGCAGCTTCAGCGCGTCGACGGCGACCTGGACCTCGCCTTCGCTCGCCGAGATCACCGGGTCGCGCGCCGTCTTCTGGTTGCAGCCGAGCGTCAGCGAATTGAGCGAGAGCGGATAGCTGTCCGGAACGGTGAGCGACTTCTCGACCAGCACGCCGAGCGCGCGCGCTTCGAGCATCGAGAGCGGACGCATCGCGCGAGAGGCGAAGAGCCGCGGGCGACCTAGAGGCCGAAGCCGTCGTCGGCCGCGATCACGGCACCGTTGATGAAGTGGCTTTCGTTGGCGCACAGCATCAGCAGCGTCGTGTCGAGGTCGGCGGGCTCGCCGATCCGCTTGCGCGGCATGCTCTCGATCAGCTTCCTGCCCGACTCGGTCTCCCACTGCATGTGGTTGATCTCGGTGTCGATGTAGCCCGGGCAGATCGCGTTGACGTTGATTCCGAAGCGCCCCCACTCGAGCGCCATCGCCTTCGTCATGTGGATCACCGCCGCCTTGCTCATCGCGTAGACGCCGATCTTGCCGACCACGCGCAGGCCCGCCATCGAAGCGACGTTGACGATCCGCCCGCCGATGAAGGTGCCCGGCGCGGCTCCTTGAGCGCGCGCGATCATGCGCTTGCCGACCTCCTGCGCGACGAAGAACGCGCCGCGGACGTTGACGTCGAAGACGTAGTCGAAGTCGTCGGGCGTCGTCTCGACGAGCCGCTGCGTCGTCGCGACGCCGGAGTTGTTGACCAGGATGTCGATCGTTCCCATCTCGGTCTCGGTGTGCGCGACACCCGAGCGGATGCCGTCGTGGTCGGTGACGTCCATCGGAATGACGTGCGCGTCGCCGCCCTCGGCCTCGATTTCGGCGCGCAGGGTCTTCAGTCGCTCGACGCGGCGGCCGGCGAGCGCGACGCCCGCGCCCGCCTTGGCGAGGACGCGCGCGAACTGCGCGCCGAGCCCGCTCGACGCGCCGGTGACGAGGGCGACGCGCCCGGAAAGATCAATCTCGTAGCTCATGTGAATCGTGCTTGCGCGGTGCTCCGTAGAATCGACCGCGAGTGTAGACGCGCTGCCGCGCCGACCAGACAAGAACAGCGGAGACCCGCATGACCCCTGCCGAGATCCTCGCCCAGTTCGGGCCGCGCGAGTCGATGGAGTACGACGTCGCGATCGTCGGCGCCGGGCCTGCGGGTCTCGCCGCGGCGATCCGCCTCAAGCAGCTCGCCGCCGAGCGCTCGCACGAGGTCTCGGTCGTTGTCCTCGAGAAGGGCTCGGAGCCCGGCGCGCACATCCTCTCCGGCGCGATCATGGATCCGCGCGCGATCGGCGAGCTGATCCCCGGCTGGAAGGAGCAAGGCGCGCCGCTCCACCAGCCGGTCACCGCCGACCGCTTTCTCTTCCTGAGCGAGACGGGAGCGCGCGCGACGCCGCACGCGCTGCTGCCCGACTGCTTCAAGAACGAGGGCAACTACGTCATCAGCCTCGGCAACGTCGTGCGCTGGCTCGCCGCGCAGGCCGAGGCGCTCGGCGTCGAGATCTTTCCCGGCTTTCCCGCGGCCGAGGTGCTCTACGGCGAGGACGGCGGCGTTCGCGGCGTCGCGACCGGCAATCTCGGCATCGGCAAGGACGGCGAGCCGACCGGCAACTTCCAGCTCGGGATGGAGCTGCACGCCAAGTACACGATCTTCGCCGAGGGTTCGCGCGGCAGCCTCGGCCGCCAGCTGATCGCGCGCTACAAGCTCGACGAAGGCCGCGACCCGCAGAGCTACGGCATCGGCATCAAGGAGCTGTGGGAGGTCGCGCCCGATCGCGCGCAGCCGGGGCTCGTCATCCACACCGGCGGCTGGCCGCTCGACACGTCGACGTACGGCGGCTCGTTCCTCTACCACCTCGACAACGGCCAGGTCGAGCTCGGCTTCGTCGTCGGCCTCGACTACGAGAACCCGTACCTCAGCCCGTTCGAGGAGTTCCAGCGCTGGAAGTCGCACCCCGAGATCCGCAAGCACCTCGAGGGCGGCAAGCGCCTCGGCTACGGCGCACGCTCGATCACCGCCGGCGGCATCCTCAGCCTGCCGAAGACGGTGTTTCCCGGCGGCGCGTTCGTCGGCTGCGAGGCCGGCTATCTCAACGCGAGCCGCATCAAGGGCAGCCACGCGGCGATCAAGACCGGCATGCTCGCCGCCGAGGCCGCGTTCGACGCGCTCGTCGCCGGCCGCCAGCACGACGAGCTCGCTGCGTATCCCGAGGCGTTCGAGAAGAGCTGGCTGCACGCCGAGCTGCAGAAGTCGCGCAACTTCAAGCAGTGGTTCAAGAAGGGCTTCTTCGTGGCGTCGCTGATGACCGGCATCGAGCAGTGGCTGCTGCCGCGGCTGGGCATCCACTCGCCGCCGTGGACGATCCACCGCAAGCAGGCCGACCACCTCTACCTGAAGCCGGCCGCGGAGTGCAAGCCGATCGTCTATCCGAAGCCGGACAACAAGCTCACGTTCGACCGCCTCTCGAGCGTCTTCGTCAGCAACACGAACCACGCCGAGGACCAGCCGCCGCACCTGACGCTGAAGGACGCGACCGTGCCGGTGCGCATCAACCTGGCCAAGTTCGCGGGCCCCGAGAGCCGCTACTGCCCGGCGGGCGTGTACGAGTTCGTCGCCGACGGCGAAGGCGGCGAGCGGCTGCAGATCAACGCGCAGAACTGCGTGCACTGCAAGACCTGCGACATCAAGGATCCGACGCAGAACATCGTCTGGGTGCCGCCCGAAGGCGGCGGCGGCCCCAACTACGTCGGCATGTGAGCGAGGGCCGCGCGATGGCTGCATCCGAACCGATCGACGTCCTCACCGCGGCGCGCCTCTGGCCGCCGATGATGGAGGCGCTGCGCGGCGCGTTCCGCGTCCACGACCGCACGCACCAGAGCGACGCCGCGGCGTTCGCGGAGATCGCGCCGCGCATCCGCGCGATCGCGGCGAGCGGCGAGTCGAAGGTCTCGCGCGAGCTGATCGCGCAGTTGCCGGCGCTCGAGATCGTCTCGGTCTTCGGCGTCGGCTACGACGGCATCGACGTCGCCGCGGCGCGCGAGCGCGGCATCGCCGTCACGCACACGCCCAATGTCCTCAACGACGAGGTCGCCGACCTCGCGATGGCGCTCGTCCTCGCCGTCTCGCGACGGCTCGTCGAGGCCGACCGGTACGTCCGCAGCGGCGCCTGGGCGAACGGGCCGATGCCGCTCGCGCGCAAGGTGAGCGGCGCGCGCATGGGGATCGTCGGCCTCGGCCGCATCGGCAAGGCGATCGCGCGCCGCGCCGAGGCATTCGGGATGTCGATCGCGTACACCGCGCGCACGGCGAAGGCCGACGCGCCCTATCCTTACTTCGCGACCGCCGAGGCGCTCGCGCGCGAGGTCGACTTCCTCGTCGTCATCACGCCCGGCGGCGCCGCGACGAGAAAGCTCATCGACGCCGACGTGCTCGCGGCGCTCGGCCCGAAGGGCTACCTCGTCAACGTCGCGCGCGGCTCGGTCGTCGACGAGCAGGCGCTCGTGCAGGCGCTGCGCGAAGGCACGATCGCCGGCGCCGGGCTCGACGTCTTCGAGAACGAGCCGAGCGTTCCGGCCGAGCTGCTCGCGCTCGACAACGTCGTCCTGACGCCGCACGTCGGCAGCGCGACGTGGCAGACGCGCCAGGCGATGGCCGACCTCGCGTTCGGCAACCTGCAGGCGCACTTCGCGGGGCGCCCGCTGCTCAGTCCGGTTCCGGCGTGAAGACGCTCGCACGCTTCTCGCTCGACGGTCGGCTCGCGCTCGTCACCGGCGGCGGATCGGGCCTCGGCCTGGCAATGGCGCGCGGCCTCGCCGAAGCCGGCGCGACCGTCGTGCTGAACGGCCGCACGGCGGCGCGCCTCGAGGCCGCCGCGGCCGGCCTCGTCGCTTCCGGGCTTCGCGCCGAGGTCGCTGCGTTCGACGTCACCGACCCCGCGGCAACGACGGCAGCAGTCGCTGCGCTCGAAGCGCGCCTCGGCGGCTTCGACATCCTCGTCAACAACGCCGGCATGACGCGCCGCGCTCCGCTCGAGCAGCTGAGCGACGACGACTGGCGCACCGTGATGACGACCAACCTCGACGCCGCGTTCTTCGTCGCGCGCGCCGTCGTCCCGGCGATGAAGAAGAAGCGGCGCGGCGCGATCGTCAACACCTGCTCGCTGACGTCGACGCTCGCGCGGCCGGCGATCCTGCCGTACGCGGTCAGCAAGGGCGGCCTCGCGATGCTGACGCGCGGCCTGGCGATCGAGCTGGCGCCGTTCGGAATCCGCTGCAACGCGGTCGCGCCGGGCTACTTCAAGACCGACCTGACCGGCGTGCTGGCGGCCGACGCCGAGTTCGACGCGTGGCTCTGCAAGCGCACGCCCGCGGGCCGCTGGGGCGATCCCGACGAGCTCGCCGGCGCTGCGGTCTTCCTCGCCTGCGACGCGGCGAGCTACGTCACCGGGCAGATCCTCTACGTCGACGGCGGCTTCACCGCCGCGATGTGAGCGCCGCGCGCGCGGCTCAGTTCTGGCCTTCGGTCAGCGAGTCGAGCTGGAAGCGGCCGTCCTTGTGGACGAGCCAGATCTCGGTGAAGCGGACGCCGCTGCTGCCGAACCGGCTCGGCGCAGGCAGCGGCCCGGCGCGCTTGATCATCTCGACCACCGCCGCGGTGACGTCGGGCGCGTGCGACGGACCGCGGACGACCTGCACCTGGCGCGGATAGCCGCTCGCATCGACCGTCGTCTCGACGACGACGACGCCGTGGATCAGCGGCGGCAGCCGGCCCTTGTAGATGCGCGGTGCGTACGCCGCGTAGATGTGGCGCGCGGCGTCGATCTTGTACGCCTTCATGTCGGCGGCGGCCGAGACCTTCTGCGCGCCCATTGCCACCGGCTCGGTGAAGTACGCGACCTCGGTCGCGCCGGCGTTGAGATGGGCCGCGAGCAGGGCTGAGGCAGCGACGAGGGACAGGCGCTTCATGACGATCTCCGCGCGGCCGCGCGGCCGCTCAACGCAGCCGCTTCGCGACGCGATGTCGACGCGCGCAGCCGATGCGGTCAGCGTAGGAGATCGCCTCGCGCGCGTGGGGTGCGCGCACGACCGGTCGGTCGGCCGGCGCGAACGCGCGTGCCGTCCGTCACGGTCTCAGCGGTAACGGGATGCGTCGCTCAGGAGAGCGCGTCGCCGCTCGTCGGATCGAACAGGTGGACGGCGCCGGCGTCGATCGCGAGCGGCACCGTCGCGCCGGGGCCGGCGTTCGGCCGGCCGTGGACGACGACGACGAGCTCGTTCGTGCCGACGCGGACGAGGAGCTCGGTCTCGGCGCCGGTCGGCTCGACGACGATCACCTCCGCCGGGACCGAGCGCGCGCCGGCGGCGACGCCGAGATCGCTCGGCCGCACGCCGTACGCGACGCGCGCGCCGTCGCTGCCGGGCGCGCTCGCCGCGAGCGGCCAGCGGCCGCCGCCTTCGGCGTCGACCCACGCCTCGTCGCCGCTGCGCCGCAGCGTGCCGTGGACGACGTTCATCGCCGGCGAGCCGATGAACTGAGCGACGAAGAGGTTCGCCGGGTGGTCGTAGAGCTCGAGCGGCGTTCCGATCTGCTCGATCCTGCCGTCCTGCATGACGACGATGCGGTCGGCCATCGTCATCGCCTCGACCTGGTCGTGGGTGACGTAGACGGTCGTCGTCTTCAGCCGCTGGTGCAGCGCCTTGATCTCGGCGCGCATCGCGACGCGCAGCTTGGCGTCGAGGTTGGAGAGCGGCTCGTCGAAGAGGAAGACCTTCGGGTCGCGGACGATCGCGCGCCCCATCGCGACGCGCTGGCGCTGGCCGCCCGAGAGCTCGCGCGGGTACCGCCCGAGGTACGGAACGAGATTGAGGATCTTCGCCGCGTGCGCGACGCGCTCCTTGGTCAGCGCCACGTCGGCCTTGCGCAGCCGCAGGCTGAAGCCCATGTTGTCGGCGACGGTCATGTGCGGATAGAGCGCGTAGCTCTGGAAGACCATCGCGATGTCGCGGTCCTTGGACTCGACGTCGTTGACGACGTTGCCGTCGATCGCGATCGTCCCGCCGCTGATCTCCTCGAGGCCCGCGAGCATGCGCAGCAGCGTCGACTTGCCGCACCCGGAGGGGCCCACGAGTACCGTGAACTCGCCGTCGGCGATGTCGAAGCCGATGCCGTGGATCACCTTGGTCGCGCCGAAGCTCTTCTCGACGTCGCGAAAGGACACCGCGGCCATGCCCGCCCTTCCCGCTCAGCTCTTCACCGCGCCGGCGGTGAGCCCCGAGACCATGTAGCGCTTGAACGCGTAGTAGATCGCGGCGGGAGGCAGCGCGTAGAGCAGGCCCGTCGCCATCAGCAGCTCCCACGGCGAGTCGTCGGCGGAGAGAAAGCTGCCGAGCGCGACGCCGAGCGTCGTGCTGCGGTCGTCGGAGAGGAGCAGGAACGCGTACAGGTACTCGTTCCACGCGAGGAGCAGCGCGTAGGTGCCGACCGCGACCATCGACGGCAGCATGAGAGGCAGGTAGACGAGGCGAAACAGCTGCATCGGCGTCGCGCCGTCGATGCGCGCGGCCTCGTCGAGCTCGAGCGGCAGCTTGTCCGACGCCTGCTTCAGCACCCAGATCGCGTACGGCGTCGCGATCGTCACCATCGCGAGGATCAGCGCCCACTGGCTGTTGAGCAGCCCGTAGTTGCCCATCGTCTTGTACATCGGCACGGCGAGGAACGCGGCCGGGATGAAGTAGGTGAAGAGCGCGAGGTTCATGATCGTGCGGCCGCCGCGCACGCGCAGGCGGCTGATCGCGAACGCCGCCGCGGTCGCGATGCACAGCGTGATCGCGCCGGCGGCGACCGCGATCAGCACCGAGTTCCAGAGCTGCTTCCAGAAGTACAGCAGGTAGTGGTGGTCCTGGTGGAAGACGACCGCGAAGTTGTCGAAGGTCGGGTGGTCGGGCCAGAGCTTGCCGGAGACCGCCTGGCCGCGCGGCGAGATGGCGAAGAGCGTCAGGTGGTAGATCGGCAGCAGCGTCCAGATCGCGACCGGGATGCCGATCAGGAGCAGCTTCGCCTCGTTGGAGGCCCGCTTCCACAAGGCCCTGCTCATCGCGACAGCCGCTTCATCATGAAGTAGACGAGCGGCAGCACGAGCGGCAGCGCGCAGACGACCGTTGCCATCGAGAGGTCGACCTGGTCGAGCCGGAGGTAGCGCAGGCCGAGCGTCGCGAGCACGTGCGTCTGGTCGGCCGGGCCGCCGCCGGTCAGCAGGTAGACGCTGTTGAAGTCACCGAGCGTCCAGATCATCGAGAGGATGCTCGACGTGAGATAGAGCGTCTGCAGCGACGGCCACGTGATGTAGCGGAACTTCTGCCACGTCGTCGCGCCGTCGACCGACGCCGCCTCGTACATCTCGTTCGGGATCGCGAGCCGGCCGGCGACGAGGATCAGCGTCCAGAACGGCAGCGACTTCCAGATGTGGACGAGGATCGCGAGGCCGAGCGCGAGCTGCGGGTTGTTGAGCCAGTTCGGGCCGTCGGCGCCGGTCAGGCGAAAGATCGTCGTGTTGATGACGCCCCATTCGGGATTGAGCATGAAGCGCAGCGACAGGATCGTCGGGATCGACGGCACCGCCCACGGCAGGATGAAGAGGAGCGAGAGCCAGCGGATCCACCAGCGCGTGCGGACGAAGAAGCCCGACAGGAAGAGCGCCACCAGCATCTTCAGGTTGATGCCGACGACGAGGAAGAAGAGCGTGTTGACGACCGTGCGCGCGAACACCGGGTCGTCGAAGAGCTTGACGTAGCTCGCCGGATGGCGCGCCAGCCACAGACCGTAGACGACCGGGTAGAGCACGAAGACCGCGAAGACGAGGACGTACGGCGCGATCAGGACGAGGCCCCACGCCTGCCACGGCGACAGCCGCCGCCGCGTCGGCCCCGCTGGGGCCGACTGGCGTTCGGGCCGTGCTGCGCCGTCGAGCGCGAGCGTCGACACGCTACCCCGCGATCGCCTTGATGCGCGCGATCATCTCCGTGACCGCCTGCTCGACCGGGATCTTGTCGTTGACGATGCGGTTCATCGCCTTGGCCCAGACGTTCTCGTTGTTGACGATCGTGAACTTGTAGTTCTTCGTGAATTCGAACGTCACCGTGCCGGCGCCGAACTGGTTGTAGACCGAGCGCCGATGCGGGTCGGCCTGCCAGAACGCGCTCTGCGTCGCCGCCGTCGTCACCGGGAACCAGCGGCCGAGCGCGCCCTCGACGTACGGCGTCAGGTTCTCCTCCTGGAGCAGGAAGGCGACGAACTCCTTGGCGCGCGCCTTGTTCTTGGCGCCCTGGAAGACGACCCCCGTCTTCACCGCGGCGCGGTAGACCATCTTCGAGCCGTCGGGCTTGTTCGGGAATCCGGCCGTGCGGATCAGCTCGTAGTAGTTCTTCTTCGCCGTCGC
>JASLGD010000472.1 GCA_030150305.1 Caldimonas sp.
CGGTTCTCCTTTGACGTTCGATCCCGACGGGTGTCGGGTTCGCAGGTTCGGACGACGGCTACAAGCACCGCACGTGCCATTGCCGTGACGTTCCTGGCGCCTCGGGATGCCCGCGAAAAATGCCGCCTTCCGGAGACGCGGCCCGGGCGGCCGCGCGCGAAGTGAGGCGAGATGGTGGATCCGCGAAGCGCGCGGGTACAGATTTGCCTCACTCGTCTGCCGCCCCGGGATTTGGGATCGTATCGCCGACGTTTCGGATGCAGGTTTCTTCGCACGCTTCCAGCCGCTCAGCCGAGGTCACATTGACTTTGAAGGGCAAAACGTGAAACTGGCACGCACATGAATCTGCTCGTGACCGGCGGAGCCGGCTTCATCGGATCATCGTATGTCCGGTTGGTGCGGCGCACCCGGCCCGCCGACCTCGTGGTGAACGTCGACGCGCTGACGTACGCCGGCAATCTGGAGAATTTGCGCGACCTCGAAGGTGACGCGCGCCACGTCTTCGTGCGTGCCGACATCCGCGACGGCAACGCCATGCTCGAGCTCATGAAGCGCCACGCCATCGACGTGGTGGTGAACTTCGCCGCCGAGAGCCACGTCGACCGCAGCATCCTGTCGGCGGAGCCGTTCCTGGACACGAACGTGATCGGCACGCTGCGGCTGCTCGAGGCAGCGCGCGCCGCCGGCATCCGGCGGTACTTGCAGGTGTCGACCGACGAGGTGTACGGGAGCCTCGGCCCGAACGGCGCGTTCGAGGAGACCACGCCGATTTCGCCGCGCAGCCCCTACTCCGCGAGCAAGGCCTCCGCCGACCACCTGGTGATGGCGTTCCACCACACGCACGGTATGGAGGTCGTCATCACCCGCTGCTCGAACAACTACGGCCCGTACCAGTTCCCGGAGAAACTGATCCCGCTCATGATCCTGAACGCGTTCGAAGGGAAGCCCCTGCCCGTCTACGGCGATGGCCTCTACGTCCGCGATTGGATCCACGTCGAGGACCACTGCGAGGCCGTCGACGCCGTGTTGCTCGACGGCAAGAGCGGCGAGGTCTACAACATCGGCGCCGAGAACGACCGGCCGAACCTGGACGTGGTGCGCGCGATCCTGCGGCTCACCGGCCGCGACGAGTCGCTGATCCGCTACGTGCCGGACCGCCCCGGTCATGACCGGCGTTACGCGATGAACGCCGCGAAGATCCGCGGCGAGCTCGGCTGGCGGCCGCGGCACGACTTCGACCGCGGGCTGGCGGAGACCGTGGCCTGGTACCGCGACAACTCGGCCTGGTCCGAGGGTGTGCGCAGCGGCGCCTACCGCGACTACTACGACCGCCAGTACGCGACGCGCCTGGCGCAGGGGGTGGCGCGATGAGCGGGACGGCAGAGATTCGCGGCGTCGTGCTCGCGGGCGGAACGGGCTCGCGCCTGTTCCCGCTCACCAAGGTGACGAACAAGCACCTCCTCCCGGTCGGCCACGAGCCGATGATCTTCCACCCCGTCAAGAAGCTGGTCGACGCCGGGATTCACGAGATCCTGATCGTCACCGGCACCGATCACATGGGCGCGGTCGTCGGCCTGCTCGGCAGCGGCAAGGAGTTCGGCTGCGAGTTCACCTACCGGGTTCAGGACGAAGCGGGCGGCATCGCGCAGGCGCTGGGGTTGGCGCGGCGCTTTGGCCGCGGCGGCCGGCTGGCCGTCATCCTGGGCGACAACATCTTCGAAAAGTCGATCGCGGGTTTCGCGGATGCGTTCCGCAGGCAGCCCAGCGGCGCGAAGATCCTGCTCCAGGAGGTCCACGACCCCGGCCGCTACGGCGTGGCGGTCACCGAGGGGAACCGCGTCGTGCGCATCATCGAGAAGCCGAAGGACCCGCCGAGCAACCTGGCGGTGACCGGCATCTACTTCTATGACGAGGAAGTGCACGAGATCATCACCAGCCTCAAGCCGTCGAAGCGCGGCGAGCTGGAGATCACCGACGTCAACAACGCCTACATCGCGCGCGGCGACCTGACGTTCGACGTGCTCCCCGGCTGGTGGACCGACGCCGGGACGTTCGAATCGTTGAAGCACGCGAACGAGCTCGCCGCCAAGCTGGACCCGAAGTAGGCCGCGCCCTGCCCGTTGGCCGGGCGCGCCGCCTCGGGAGTTACTTCGGCAGCTCGGACGGCGCGATGTCGGACAAGAGCTTGTTCTGCTGATCGCGGTCCGAGACGATCGGATCGCTGATGCCCCACGCGAGGCCCAGCGCCGGATCGTTCCAGCGCACGCCGCGCTCGTCGCTGTTGTCGTAGTACTCGTCGACGAGATAGGTCATGAACGAGTCGGCGAGCGCGCAGAAGCCGTGCGCCACGCCCTTCGGGATGTAGAGCCCGACGCGGTGCGCGTCACCGAGATCCAGCATCTCGCTCGCGCCGCGGGTCGGCGAGGTCGGGCGCATGTCGTAGAGCGCCGCCCGGACGTGCCCCGACGGGACGAGCCAGAAGTCGGCCTGCTTGAGGTGGTAGTGCAGGCCGCGCAGCACCCCCTTCTTCGAGAACGACACGTTCCCCTGCACCATCTGCCGCACGCCCGGGACCCAGTTGTGGCGGTAGCTCTCGAAGAACCAGCCGCGCGAATCGCCGAACGCCTTCAGCGGGACGATGTAGACGCCG
>JASLGD010000541.1 GCA_030150305.1 Caldimonas sp.
GCGGCGGCTGCAGCCGCCGCGCTCGCAGCCGGCGCCGACGCGGCGATCGCGGGCGCAGGCGACGCGTCAGCGGCGCGCGCCGCCGGCATCGCCGCGGCAATCGCGACAAAGATCACGGCGGCGAGACCCTTCGATGGCCGAGCCATTCCCTTGCCGCGGTTGCTTCGCGGCTGAAAGCAGGCGGCGGCGCTCACTGCGTGTTGCACGTACCGGTCGCGGGATCGGCCGGCGTGAACATCGTGTAGGTTGCAGCGCTGAACTCGTCCTGGCCCTTGGGCGCAGGATGGGTGATCCAGTACTTGAGGAGCACGACGTTGGGATCGCTCTCGCTCGAAAACACCTGGCCGCCGCCGTGGAAGACGTGCAGCACGAGAGGCTTGACGACGATCCGGCTGTCGGCGGGATCGCCGACGACGACCATGCCCTGCGCCGAGTAGAAGTTCTTGTACATGTCGCTCGCGCGAACGACGTCCGGCGTGTTGGCCGGGTCGCTCAGGTCGAGCGGCTGCGCGCTGCCGATCAAGCGAAAAGCGCCGCCGGTACCTGTCACCGTGTCGTGACAGCCACCGCCGGCGCAAGTGTTGGTGGTCGCGCTACCTTGGCTCTGGAGCGGAGTCTTGAAGATCGGGAAGATGCACTTCTCGAAGTACGCGAAGGCGAGGTGCTGGTTACCCTGGTCGTTCAGCGGATTTTCCACCACGGGAGGATTCCCGAATGGATTGGATGATCCTCCGCAGGCCGCCAGGGTCCCCAGCAACGTGATCGAGAGCGTTTTCCTTCGCAGTACGGTCATCAGCGTCAACAGCCTGTCGCTATCCAGTTGGCAATCGTGTTGTAGTCGGCGCTGCCGACCGGCAGCACTGAAGTCGTCTGCGGGTTCGCCAGCATCGAAGGATGCGGGATCGAAGACGGCTTGCTGAGCAGGTAGTTCGACGCCGGGTTGCACGCGTTCGAGATCATCGACAGCGTCACGCCGTAGTCGCCCTTGACGTCGCCGACGAGCACGAAGCGGTTGTTGTGGAAGTTGGTGCCTGCCGCCGGCCCGTTCGGATCGCCGGTGATGCTACTTCCGACAGCCTGGTGGCAGAACGCTGCGCACGTCTTCTGAAGGATCGGCATGACGTCCTTCTCGAAAACGGCCTCGCTCAGACCATTGAGCTGCTTGACGTTCGCGGCCGGGTCGAACGGATCGTTGAAGTACTTGCCGCCCAGGTCGATGAACTCCGCGAGGACGCGCAGCTCCGCCTTGTTCAGCATCTTCGAGTGGTCCGGAGCCGTCGCGGGCGGGTTCGGATGCGCCGCTTGCGAAGCGGCATCCGACATCAGCGTGAGGCCGGAGAGGATCTCGTAGATGCGGCTCTTGCGCGCGAGGCCGAGCGCGTCGCCTTCGCTGGCCATCGTGTTCACGAGGGCCGGGCCGCGGACGATCATGAGCTCGCCGTCCTCGATCATCGTGACCGGCAGGCCGGTGACGGAGTCGAGCAGCGGGTCGCCGAGCATGATCTCCTGGTACGACTCCATGCGACCGGTGCCGGTGATCGAGGCGCTCAGGTCGAGCTTGTCGGGGTCGTTGTGGCAGCCCGTGCACGTGTTGGCGCCACGGTTCTTGGTCCACAGCGGCGCGACGTGCGTCGGGTAGTTGATGATCCCGTTGGTCGGCACCGGCGTGGTGAGGTCATCGGCCGGGTTGGCGTTGCCCGTGTACAGGAGCGCGACCGACTTGCGAGCGGTGACGCCCGCCTTCGTCGTGTCGGCCCAGAAGTCCGAGTACACCGGGTCGGAGACCAGCTTCAGCGCGGTCGGGTCGAGGCGCGTGCGGGTGCCCGCCATCGACTCGCCCGGCAAGTGCGCCACCGACAGCGCGGTCTTGATGCCCGCAGGCGTCGCGTTCACGACCGTGCCGGCGTTGATCGCACCGCCACGACGCGGGCTGTGGCAGCCGTCGCACGTGCGACGCTCACCAGGCCGGACCTGGATCCAGTTGGTGTGCGTCTGCAGGCCTTCGCCGCGCGCGTTGACGACGGCCAGGCCGATCGGCGTGTCCGCCGGAATGGTCAGCTTGAACGAGCCGTCCGGCTCGATCGGCGCGTAGCCGACGATCTGCTGCATCTCGAACTCGGTCTCGCCGATCGCCTCGCGCATGCCGGTCATTCCGATGCCGGGCGCGATCGCGCGCACCGCACGGACGAAGTACGCCGGCGCGCAGCCGTAGGCGGCGTTCGCGGGATCCTTCATCTTGACGAGGTCGGCGACCTGCGAACGTGTGTCGGACGGATCCGTCGGCGCGGTCGTGGCGATCTGCGTCGTGCAACCCGCGGGCGCGTCGGCGGCCGCGAGGACGCCGCTGGCCATGCGGCCCAGCTCGTCGGTGTCGTAGACGCTTCGCACTTCGAGCAGGCCGAGGCCTTGCGCCGCGAGCGTCGGGTCGACGTTGGTCGGCGGCGTCGCGTTCGGCTCGGGCGTCGGCTGGATCGCGACCGGGTGCATGTTCGCGAACCCCGGCGGCGGCGCGGCGACGAGCAGGAACGTCTGCGCTGCCGGGTCGAACATGTAGATCCCGTAGGACGGCGGCACGTTCTGCTGCAGATCGTCCTTGGCGACCTCGGCGTTGACGCGCTCGGTGCCGAGCCGCGCGATCTCGGCGGCGGTCAGCGTCTGGCACGAGACCACGACGCCCTTGCGGCTCACCTCGCACGGCGCAAACGACACGAGCAGGTTGTCGGAGCGGTTCAACACCGGGCGCGGCGAGCTGATGCGGCCGTACATCGACAGGCCCTTGCCGAGGCTCAGCTGCTGCGCGGTCGCCTGGTGCTGGCCGCTGCCGGTGATCCCCGGGGCGATCGGCGAGTTCTGCTCGGAGAAGTTGGCGGCGTCGATGAAGACGAGACCGCCGCCTTCGTGCGTGCCGGAGAGCGGCATCAGGTCCGAGGCGATGAACCCGGCGTACTTGCCGTTCGGGTCCATGTCCACCGGGTGCAGGAAGCTGTTGCCTTCGCTGTGCGCGCCGTACAGCACGAACATGTCGGTGCCGTCGGGCTTGGTGCGGAAGACCTTGAAGTGGTTGCGGCCGCCGACGTGGTCCCAACGCGAGAACATGATGTCGCCGTTCGGGCGCACCGTCGGGTTGCGGTCGTGGCTCTGGTTGAACGAGATCTGCGTGACGTTGCCGCCGTTGGCGTCCATCGTGTGCAGGTTGAAGACGGTCTCGCGCTCGTACTCGTCCTGCGCCTTATAGGTCTTGCCGAGCGCCTGGTTGACCTTCGAGATGGTCTGACGGTTCGACGTGAAGACGAAGCCGCGGCCGGCAGGCAGGAAGGCGGCTTCCACGTCGTCCTCGCCGGTCGCGGTCAGGCGCGTGAACGTGGGGTTCGTGAGCCCCTGCGGGGTCGTGTCGGTAAACGTGAGCTTCCAGATGTTCCAGGCGCCGGTGCACGCCGGCGCGCCGTTGATCGTCGACGTGTTGTCGGCCGGACACTTCATCGAGAAGACGACTTCCTTGCCGTCATACGAGACGTTCGGGCTGCGGACGTCGCCACGACCCTGCGTGAACTGCGCGGTCATGTTGTGCTCGAGCGCGCTGGCCGACGCCTTCTCGCGGATCATGAGGTCGCCGCCCGGGGCGAACGAGCCGCCGGTCGTCGGGTTCATCGCTGCGGTGTTGGCGCGTTGGGCGTACGCGATCGGCACATCCCCCGCCACCGTGACGGTGGCCGAGTCGCCGCTGCTGGAGCCGCTGCCGCAGCCTGCCAGCCCGCCCAACAGTAAGGTGCTGGCCCATAACGATCCGGTCACGACCTTGTTCATGAAAGTCTCCTGGTGGGTCTCGGGTGCGTGGTCATTGCGTCGGCGACGCGCTGGTTGAACTTGGAGCTGCGAGCAATCCTGAAGAGAAGTGAAGCGCGCCGGCGGCATCAACGACGACCGCATCGACGCCCGACTGAGATTCGACGAGAGCCATTCCGCGCTCGACGCCGAGCACGAACACGATCTTGGAAAGGGCTTCGCTGGTCAATCCATCGTCCGCAAGAACTGTCACGCTTTGTATTTCGCGTGGAGATTTCCCGGTTGCGGGGTCGATCAGGTGATGGAAACGTGTCCCGTCGGCGTCGAAATAGCGCTCGTAGTCGCCCGACGTCGAGATCGAGACGTCCTCGAGCGGCAGCATCGCGACGACCTGGCCGGGCCGGCGCGGGTCGCGCACGCCGATCGTCCACGGCCGGCCGCGGCGGTCGCCGATGACGCGGCTGTCGCCGCCGGCGCTGACCATCGCGTGGGCGATGCCGCGCCGGCGCAGGATCGCGGTCGCGTTGTCGACGGCGTGCCCTTTGGCGAAACCGCCGAGGTCGATCCGCATCCCAGGCCTGGTGAACCGGACGGTCCGCGCCTGGCCGTCGAGCACGATCCCGCGCCAGCCGATCGCGGCGCGCGCCTTCTCGAGCTCCTCGTCGCTCGGCCGGACGCGGTTGCGGTAGTCATACAGATGACCGACCGCGGCGTAGGTGATGTCGAACGCGCCGCCGGAAAGCGCCGAGAACTCGGCGGCGCGGACGATCAGCCGCGCCATCTCGACGCTGACCGGCACCGGCGCGTCGTACGCCTCGCGGTTGATCCGCGACAGCTCGGAGTCTTCCTTGTAGGGGCTCATCGCGCGGTCGATGCGACGCATCTCGTCCATCACCGCGGTGATCGCCGCTTCGCCCGCTCCCCGTTCGTCGGCCCAGAGCTCGACGACGATGCTCGTGCCCATGATCGCCTCTTCGCGCTTCAGCCAGCCGGCCTTGCGGCCGGGCAGCAGGCGGCCTAGCACGGAGGCCTCACGGGGTCCTGCCTTTTCGGTGGCGTGCACGGGCGAATCTCGGCGACGTTGACGGCAGCGACGAATGGATACGAATGCCGGTCGCCCGTCCGCACGCAGATGACGTGCCCGTCCGCGGCGCTGCATCGGCAGCCGAGAAACGACACGTTTGGCGCGCCGAGCGGCGCGACGACCGTTCGTCGGAATCGATCAGGCGACGAATTTTTCACGCCATGCGTACAGATGCTTCTCGTGTGTCCGAACGCAACGGCGTCCGAAGCCCTCGCGTCAACGCCGCGGCGCGAACCACATCCGCTCGAAGACGCCGTCGCGCGCGATCAGGTGCTTGAGGGCTCCCGCGGCGTGGACGAGCACGACCGCGACCGCGGTCCACAGCAGCACCGCGTGCGCCGCGAACCAGGCTTCGGCGAGATCGTGGTCGGGAGCCGTCCAGCGCGGCGTCGCGACGCCGAACCAGGCGACCGCGGACTTGCTGTACGACGCCCCGACGTAGCCGGTGATCGGCAGCGCGACCATCAACGCGTAGAGCAGCGCATGGCTGATGTTCGCGAGCTGCGCGTGCCACGGCGGCCCGGGCGGCAGCGGCGCAGGACGGTGCGCTAGGCGCCAGAGCACGCGCGCGACGACGAGCGCGGCGATCACGAGCCCGATCGAGCGGTGCAGGTCGAACCACTGCTCGCTGCCCGGCTGGCGGCGGATCCACATCATCCGCCAGCCGATCGCGGCGGTGCACGTCATCAGGATCGCGAGCAGCCAGTGCAGCGCGATCGCAGTGCGGGTGTAGCGCCACGGCGTCGTCGGCGCGCGCTGCCCGGCCGAGGTCACAGCCCGTCGACGTGCTCGACGATCTTGCGCAGGTACTCGAGCTCCTTCATGCGGTCCTGCGCGACCGCGCGCATGTCGTCCATCTCGGCGTTCTGCAGGCGCAGCCGTTCCTCGGTCTTGGTGCGGATCGCGTCGGCGCGGCGCACCTCGGCCTTCAGCTCCTCGATCCCGCCTTCCATCTCGACGTACTCGACGATGCGCGCCTCGAGCCGAGTGATCTCCTCCGACTTCGCCGCGATGTTGCGCGCGAGCTGCGCCTCGCGGCGCTTGCTCGATCGCATCTGCAGCCTCAGCAGCACGTACATGATCGACACGGCGACGAGCGTGATCGCCATGACGAGCAGCAGGCCCCAGAGGATCTGGATGATCGCCTTGGTCTCGACGGCGTAGATGGCGATCTCGTTGGGGTTCACGCGCTCTTTCGTTCTTGTTCGGGCAAGGATACGGAAAGCGCCCCGCGAACCGGGGGCCAGCTCGACGCAACCGTGATTTCCTGCGCACCCGCGCTCGACCCGGCGACGCCCGGGCTTGACGCCGACGCTACACCGCGCGCGCCACCGCGTCGCTGCAGATCCGCTCGGCGACGGCGCTGGCCTGCGCCGCGATCGCGCGCAAGAGCCCACCCGGCTGGCGGGTGTCGAAGCCGACGAAATAGACGCCGGCGAGCGCACCCGCACCGACGACGTCGCTCGGCAGACCGTGCTCGTCGACGGCGAGCGCGACGCCGGGAAAGAGCGCCGCGACGCCGGCCCGGTAGCCGGTCGCGAGCACGACCGCATCGAAGCGGTCGCTGCTGCCGTCGACGAACTCGGCGCCTTCTGCGACGAGGCGGCGGATGCCGGGCCGCACCGCGATCTCGGCGCCTTCTGCGACGAGGCGGCGGATGCCGGGCCGCACCGCGATCT
>JASLGD010000570.1 GCA_030150305.1 Caldimonas sp.
TCCAGGGACCGACGAATCCGGCCCTGGTCGATGCCGTCAAGGCGCGCGTCGCCGCCCTGCAGGCAGCCGATCCCGGCAACCGCAACCCGATCCCCGTCGACCTGGTGACGGCGTCGAGCAGCGGCCTGGACCCGGAAATCAGCCTGGCGGGCGCCCTGTACCAGGCGCCGCGCGTGGCCCGCGTGCGCGCCGTGCCGCTGGCGCAGGTGGAAAACGCCATCGCCAAGGTGCAGAAAACCGCGTATATCGGCTTTTTCGGCGAACCGCGCGTGAATGTGCTGGAACTGAATCTGGCGTTGGATGCCATGGCAAAATAAGGCGCAGGTCGGCGTAGGTCGGCTTAGCGCAGCGTAAGCCGACATCACCACCAGCCAGGCCAACGATGTTGTCGGATTACGCGCGCCCTTCGGACGCGCTAATCCGACCTACAATGCCCAAGAAGATTAAAATACAACATGCTCCCCAACGACAGCCAACGCCCCGACCCTGATGCCCTGCTGGCGCAAGTGCAGGCGCAGGAACAGAAAGCCGCGCGCGGCCGGCTGCGCATCTATTTCGGCGCCTCGGCCGGCGTCGGCAAGACTTACGCGATGCTGGCGGCCGCCCGCAAATTGCTGGCCGACGGCCAGGACTTGCTGGTGGGCGTGGTGGAGACGCATGGGCGCCAGGATACGGCGGCCCAGCTGGACGGCTTGCCCGTGCTTCCGCTCAAAGCCATCGAGTACCGGGGCAAGACCCTGTACGAGTTCGACCTGGACGAGGCCCTGCGCCGCGCGCCGCCGCTGATACTGATGGATGAACTGGCCCACTCGAACGTGGCCGGCTCGCGCCATCCGAAGCGCTGGCAGGACGTCGAGGAGCTGCGCGACGCCGGCATCGACGTCTGGTCGACGATGAACGTGCAGCACCTCGAGACGCTGAACGACGTCGTGAGCGGGATCACCGGGATCCGCGTCTGGGAGACCGTCCCCGACCGCGTGTTCGACGACGCCGACGAGGTCGTCATCGTCGACCTGCCTCCGGACGAGCTGCTGCAGCGCCTCAAGGAGGGCAAGGTCTACCTCCCGCAGCAGGCGGCGACGGCGCTGCGCAACTTCTTCCGCAAGGGCAACCTGATCGCGCTGCGCGAGCTGGCGCTGCGGCGGACCGCCGATCGCGTCGACGAGCAGATGCTGCAGTATCGGCGCACGCAGACGGCACCGCCGGTGTGGCAGACGCGCGAGGCGCTGCTGCTCTGCGTCGGACCCGACGAGCGCTCGGAGAAGCTGGTCCGGGCGACGGCGCGCATGGCTGGGCAGCTCGGCGTGCCGTGGCACTGCCTGTGCGTCGACACGCGCGCGCTGCAGGCCGCGCCCGACGCACAGCGCCAGCGCGTGCTGCGCATCCTCAAGCTCGCGCAGGACGCGGGCGCCGAGACCGCGTTCCCGAGCGGCACCGACCTGCCGACCACGATCGTGCGCTACGCGCACGAGCACAACCTCTCGCGCGTCGTGCTCGGCCGTGACACGGCGCGGCGGCGCCGTCCATGGCGGCGCACGCTCACCGAAGCGGTCGGCTTGGCAGGCCCCGACCTCGACGTCATCCAGATCGCGCTGCCGGCGCGCGGCAGGACGGTCGCGTCTGCGCCCGCGAGCGCGCCGTCTGAAGCGCCGCCGACGCGCTGGCCCGACTACGCGATGGCCGCCGCCGTCTGCGCCGCCACCGCGGCGATCGCGGCGCCGCTGCACGACGTCCTCGACCTCTCGAACATCGTCATGCTGTTCCTGCTCGGCGTCGTCGCGGTGGCGATGCGCTGGGGCCGCGGTCCCGCGGTGCTGGCGGCGTTCGTGAGCGTCGCTGCGTTCGACTTCCTCGACGTGCCGCCGCGCTTCTCGTTCGGCGTCACCGACGTGCAATACATCATCACCTTCGCGGTGATGCTGATCGTCGGCCTCGTCATCGGCCAGCTCACTGCGGTGCTGCGCTGGCAGGCGCAGGTCGCGACGTCGCGCGAGGAGCGCGTGCAGGCGCTCTACGCGATGTCGCGCGACCTCTCGGGCGCGCTCCTCGCCGAGCAGATCGCCGAGATCGCGGCGCGCTTCGTGCAGGCCGAGTTCGACGCCGGAGCCGGCCTCCTCGTCGCCGACGAGCACGACCGCCTGCAGCCGGCGATCGCCGCGCCGGGACTGCCCGCGGGGATCGACAGCGGCATCGCGCAATGGGCGTTCGACCACGCCGAGCCGGCCGGGCAGGGGACGAACACGCTGCCCGCCGGCAGCATCCTCTACCTGCCGCTGAAGGCGCCGATGCGCACGCGCGGCGTGCTGGCGATCGAGCCGCGCGATCCGGCGCGCCTCGCCGGGCCCGAGCAGCGACGGCTGCTCGAGACGTGCGCGTCGCTGCTCGCGATCTCGCTCGAGCGCATCCACTACATCGACGTCGCGCAGCGCTCGACGGTGCAGATCGAGTCCGAGCGGCTGCGCCATTCGCTCCTTGCCGCGATCTCGCACGACCTGCGCACGCCGCTCGCCGCGCTCGTCACGATGGCCGACACGCTCGTCGCCGAGGCGCCCGGCGGGCGCGCGGTCGAGACGGCGCGACGCATCCGCGAGGCGGCGATGCGGATGGCGTCGCAGGTCGCCAACCTGCTCGACATGGCGCGTCTGCAGTCGGGCGAGGTGCGTCTGAAGCGGCAGTGGCTGCCGCTCGAGGAGGCGATCGGCGGCGCGCTCCACGCGATGGCGGGCTCGCTCGCCGGCGAGCGCGTCCGCGTCGCGCTGCCGACCGACCTGCCGCTCGTGCAGGTCGATCCGGTGCTGTTCGAGCGCGTGCTCTGCAACCTGCTCGAGAACGCCGCCAAGTTCGCGCCCGCAGGCTCGCCGATCACGATCGCCGCAGCGGCGACCGCCGAGCGCATCCGCATCACCGTCGACGACGAAGGGCCGGGCTTGCCGAAGCAGCGCGAGGAGGCGATCTTCGAGATGTTCGAGCGCGGCCGCAAGGAAGACAGCGTCGCTGGCGTCGGCCTCGGCCTCGCGATCTGCCGCGCGATCGTCGAGGCGCACGGCGGCTCGATCCGCGGCGAGACGCGCGCCGGGGGCGGTGCGCGCTTCACGATCCAGCTGCCGCGCCTCGAGCCGCCCGCGCTCGACGCCGGCGGCGACGAGGCCGCGGCGTCGCAACCGGAGGCGCGCGCGGCATGAGCGCCCTCGCACGGCCGCTGCGAAGCGGGCGCTTCGTCCGCCTCGTCGGGACCGGCTGCAAGCCGAGGATGCGGCGGTGAGCGAGCCGCGCCCGCGCATCCTCGTCGTCGAGGACGAGCCCGAGATCCGGCGCTTCGTGCGCGTCTCGCTCGAACGCGAAGGCTACGACGCATACGAGGCCGATGGCGTCGAGCGAGGCGCGATCGAGGCCGGCACGCGCCGCCCGGACCTCGTCGTTCTCGATCTCGGCCTGCCCGACGGCGACGGCAACGAGCTGATCCGGCGCCTGCGCACGTGGTCCGACGTGCCGATCGTCGTCCTCTCGGCGCGCACCGACGAGCCCGACAAGGTCGACGCGCTCGATGCCGGTGCCGACGACTATCTGGTGAAGCCGTTCGGCGCCGCCGAGCTGCTCGCGCGCGTCCGCGCGCAGCTGCGCCGGCGCGCGCTCGGCGCCGGCGGCGAGA
>JASLGD010000632.1 GCA_030150305.1 Caldimonas sp.
CTCACCATCCTGCGCGCGACCACGGGCGAGTTCGACCCGCAGGAGATCGCGCTCGCGCAGACGTTCGCCGACCAGGCGGTGATCGCGATCGAGAACGCGCGTCTCTTCAACGAGACGAGGGAGGCGCTCGAGCGGCAGACGGCGACCTCGGAGGTCCTCAGCGCCATCAGCGGCTCGATCACCGACACGCAGCCGGTCTTCGACGTCATCGCCGAGCGCTCGGCGAAGCTGACCGGGGCGAACAGCGGATGGGTGTTCCCGTTCGACGGCGAATGGCTGCACATCGGCGGCATGTATGCCGTCAACCCGCAGGGCGTCGAGGCCCTGCGCAAGCTCTATCCGATGCGTGCCGACGGCGGCGCGGCCGGTGCACGAGCGGTGCGCGAGCGTGCCGTCATCAACATCGCCGACGTCTCTCGCGTCAGCGATGCCGAGTACGGGGTGAAGGACCTCGCCGAGGTGTCGGGCTATCGCGCGGTGCTGAGCGTGCCGATGCTGTGCGACCGCGAGGTCGTCGGCGCGATCTCGGTCACGAGAAGCACGCCCGGCCCGTTCGACGACAAGGAGATCGCGCTCCTGCAGACATTCGCGAGCCAGGCCGTGATCGCGATCGAGAACGTGCGGATGTTCAACGAGACGAAGGAGGCGCTCGACCAGCAGACGGCCATCGCCGAGGTGCTGCAGACGATCAGCAGCTCGGTCGCCGATCCGGCGCCGGTGTTCGACCGCATCCTGCTCGCGTGCGAGCGGCTGTTCGGCGGCGACCAGCTCGTCGTCTTCCTCGTCGACGACGACGGCGAGCGGCTGAAGATCGGGGCGATCCGCGGCTCGGATCCCGACCGGGTCGAGCGCATGCGGCGGCTGTTCCCGATCCCGCTCGCCGGCACCGCGACCGAGCAGGTCATGCGCAACCACCGGCTGCTGACCTTCGCCGACGTGCTGCACGACGCCGGCGTGCCCGAGCCGGTGCGCCGGGTCGCACAGCGCCAGGGCGGCGAGAGCTACGCGCTCGCGCTCGCTCCGATGCTGTGGGAGGGCAAGGTGATCGGCTCGGTGATGGTCGGCCGCCGCGAGCTGCGCGCGTTCGACAAGAAGGAGCAGCGGCTGCTGCGCAGCTTCGCCGACCAGGCGGTGATCGCGATCCAGAACGCGCGCCTGCTCAACGAGACGAGGGAGGCGCGCGCCGCGGCCGAAGCCGCCAACGAGGCGAAGAGCGCGTTCCTCGCGACGATGAGCCACGAGATCCGCACGCCGATGAACGCGGTCATCGGCATGAGCGGCCTGCTCCTCGACACCCAGCTCGACGCCGAGCAGCGCGACTACGTGCAGACGGTCCGCGAGTCGGGCGACGCGCTGCTCACGATCATCAACGACATCCTCGACTTCTCGAAGATCGAGGCCGGGCGGATGGACATCGAGTCGCATCCGTTCGACCTGCGCGAGTGCGTCGAGTCGGCGCTCGACCTCGTCAGCGCGCGCGCGACCGAGAAGAACCTCGACATCGCTTACGTCTTCGAGGGCGACGTGCCGGCGGCGATCGGCGGCGACCTGACGCGGCTGCGCCAGGTCCTGCTCAACCTGCTCGCCAACGCCGTCAAGTTCACCGAGAAGGGCGAGGTGGTCGTGACGGTGCGCAGCGTGCCGTCGAGCGAAGGACGCGCGACGCTCACGTTCGCCGTCCGCGACACCGGCATCGGACTGACCGCCGAAGGAATGGGGCGGCTCTTCCAGTCGTTCTCGCAGGCCGACTCGAGCACGACCCGCAAGTACGGCGGCACCGGCCTCGGCCTGGCGATCAGCAAGCGGCTGGCCGAGCTGATGGGCGGCACGATGTGGGTGGAAAGCGCCGGCCCGGGGCAGGGCTCGACCTTCATCTTCACGATCGACGCCGCGTTCGTCGATCCGCCGGCGACGCGGCGGCGCGAGTTCGTCGGCGTCCAGCCCGAGCTGCAGGGCAAGCGGCTGCTCGTCGTCGACGACAACGCGACGAACCGCCGCGTGCTCTCGCTGCAGGCGGCGAAGTGGGGCATGTCGTCGCGCGACACCGAGTCGCCCGCGGAGGCGCTCGGCTGGGTCGCGGCGGGCGAGCGCTTCGACGGCGCGATCCTCGACATGCACATGCCCGAGATGGACGGCCTCGCGCTCGCACGCAGGCTGCGCGCCGCGCGCCGCGAGCTGCCGCTCGTCCTCTTCAGCTCGCTCGGCAGGCGCGAGGCGGGCGACACCGAAGGACTGTTCGACGCCTACCTCGCCAAGCCGATCCGCCAGTCGCATCTGTTCGACACGCTCGTCGGCCTGTTCGCGAAGGAGTCTGCGGCGGCGATCGCGCCGGCGCCGGCCAAGCCGCAGATCGATCCCGAGATGGCGAGCCGCCATCCGCTGCGCATCCTGCTCGCCGAGGACAACGTCGTGAACCAGAAGCTCGCGATGCGCCTGCTGCAGCAGATGGGCTACCGCGCCGACCTCGCGTCGAACGGCATCGAGGCGGTCGAGTCGGTGCAGCGGCAGACCTACGATGTCGTCCTCATGGACGTGCAGATGCCCGAGCTCGACGGCCTCGACGCGACCCGCCAGATCTGCGCGCTGATGCCCGCGCCCGGGCGGCCGCGCATCGTCGCGATGACCGCCAACGCGATGCAGGGCGACCGCGAGATGTGCATCGAGGCCGGAATGGACGACTACCTGACCAAGCCGATCCGGGTCGATCGCACCGGCACCGCGGCGAGCGCCTCGACCAGGCGGTCGATGCGGATCGGCTTGCTCAGGTAGTCGTCCATGCCGGCCTCAATGCACATCTCGCGGTCACCCTGCATCGCGTTGGCGGTCATCGCGACGATGCGTGGCCGCGCCGAGGGCGCGAGCAGCGCGGCGATGCGGCGGGTGGCG
>JASLGD010000018.1 GCA_030150305.1 Caldimonas sp.
GTCGCGCGAAGGTTGCCGACATCGATCCCGAGGTCCTCGGCAAGTGCCTCGACCGAGTCTGCCTGCCGGAGAAGCCCCGCTTCGAGGGCTGCCCGGAAATCGACCACCGTCGGCAACGGCGACGACTGGTCCATCACCTGCTGATCGAAGATTTGGAACGCCTTCGCTCCAGGCTGCTCGAGGCAGCGGTCGCCGATTGCCTTGTAAGAGATGGACTCGTCGACGAAGCGCTTGCCGTCAGCGCCCACAATGATCGCACCCCTGTACATGGCTGACACGAGTCGCGGTGCGATCTCTTCCTTGCCTGGCAAGGGAGTCGCAGTCGGTGCGCCGAAGGTCCCCTTCGCGTAGCCCATGTCGACGAGATCGGCACCGAGGGCCCACGCCATGCGGATGCCATCCCCGGTGTTGCCGTAGCCGCCCATCGGCTTGGCATCGCGTAACTGCGGCGCGAAGCGCTCGACCATCTCTGTCGAACGTGAAAAACCACCCGTCGCGATGACCACACCCCCGCGCCCCAGAATGCGACGGCCATCCTTCAGGATGACACCGACCACCTGCCGCTGCTGATCAACTCCCTCGGTGAGGAGCCGTTCGGCTTCGGCGTTGGCGAGATACACGACCCCCGCCTCCAGGCAGAGCTCGTGTAGCCGCGTGATCGCGTGCACCGGGTCGATGCTGTGGTTGCGGGGCACCGACTGGCTGCCGCTCAGCGAGACCTTGTCGAACCGCAACCCGAGCGAGCGCAGCCACTGGTAAGCGTCGTACTGCTGCTCTGCGTAGACGTGCACCAGCGCCTTGTCGTTGCGATGCTTGCCAGCATTCAACAGGTCGCGTTCCAGCAGCTCGGGGCTGTCCGGAATGTCGAGCTGCTTCTGGATCTCCGTCCCCGCAAACGCAAACGCTCCACCGCACATCGCGGTGCTGCCACCGTATTCCCCGGTCTTCTCGAGAAGAACAGCGCGCGCTCCGCGGTGTGCAGCCTCGAGCGCAGCGCAGTGACCGGCCATGCCGGCGCCGATCACGACAACATCGAACGAATCGTTTCTCGATTCCATAAGGACCTCTGCGATTTCAGTGACCGGCGACTTGGCGCAGCAGCGCTGCAGGATCGGCCGGAATTTCGTCAGCTCGCCAAGCCACGTGACCATCGGGACGCACGAGCACGTGGCGCTTCTCGAAGGCGGCCGACACCGCCGGCTCGTTGGCGGCTTCCAGCCGCAGCGGCACACCAATAGCGTTCGCCGCGGCGAGCAAGCTTGCGGCTTGCCCCGCGTTGTCCGAGTCACTGACGAGAACAAAGCCCCTTCCGAACCAGTCGAGGGTGGAGCGACCGTCGGCAAGCCAGACGTGCGGCGCGCGGCAGCCGGGTCGGGTGGTCGGCCGATAGTTCACTGCGTCGTCGAACTCCGCCTGGATGCTCTCCGGGCTTTCGGCCTCCGAATAGACGCACACCGGCGACCCGACATAACGGTTACCCAAGTGCATGTTCTTGGAGAACCATTCCTTCTTCAGCCCTTCGGAGAGCGCCTGACCAACGGCCGCGCGTGCGGCAGCTCCCTCTGGCCCCCCTGCGAATACTTGGTCCGTGTGTGGGACTTCCTTCATTGTCCGTAGGTTGCTGGTCGAGAATTGCGTAATACGCTTTGCGACCGGCCGCCTCTCGATGCCGTAGGACTCCAACAGCCGCGGCCCGCCCCATCCGTCAAGATTCGCCGAAAGCTTCCAGGACAGATCGACGGCATCGCCGATGCCTGTGTTCATGCCGAGCCCACCCGTGGGTGAGGTGAGGTGGCAGGCGTCCCCGGCGATCCAGACGCGTCCGGAGCCGTAGCTTTCGGCGACGAGCTCAATACGCGTCCAGCGCAGGATGCTCAGGACCTCGAGAGGAAACTCCTTGCCCATCGCGCGGTAGGCAAAGGCTTTGAGGTCGCTTTCCGAATACACCGGTCGGTCGTCGGGATCGCCGATGATGGACATGCGCCATTGGTCGTTGCCATTGATCGCGACGATCGTTGCCCAGACACCTGTGGCTCCCACGAACATGTACCGATAGCCGGGTATCTTGTCGTGGTAGCTGTTGAACTACGGGCAACGGAAGATGAAGTTGGTCGTGTTCGTCAACACGAACTTGCCGTCCATGCCGATGCCGAGGCTTTCGCGCACCGTGCTGCGCCCGCCATCGCAACCGACCAGGAATCGCGAGCGGATCGCGATCTCTCTATCGCTTTCGAGATCCTGGACACGGCTAGTCACTCCGTCGGCGTCCTGCTCGAACGACAGCAGCTTGTGGCGGTACTGAAGGCGCACGCCCGGTTGCGATTCTGCGAAGCGCCGCAGGATCGGGTCGAACATGTTTTGCGGGCAACGCTCCCGTTTCTGCGGGCTTTCCGGCGGCGGTTTGTCCGCACGCATCGACGGCAGGGGCTGGCGCCCGAGCTCGTAGCCGCAGAGCGTGGTCAGGTAAACGTTGTCCTGCGGGTAGTCGCGGTTGTAGGCGCTGTGCTCAACGTCGTGGACGATCCCCCATCGCCTGCAGAACTCCATCGTCCTGACGCCGACGCCGTCCATCTTGGCCTGTTCGATGACGCCACTGCCTTGTTCGAGCAACGTGCACTCGTGGCCTCGCCAGCCGAGATCGCCGGCGAGAGCCAGGCCGACGGGCCCACCGCCGACGACAAGCACTTCAGTCTCTGTAGTTCGCATCTCGATCCCTCAGTGCTGGTTCGCGGTACGGCGATCGCTGAGGATGTGTTCCGCTGCGCGCAGCCCAGTTGTCGCCGCCTTCGCGAGGCCGCCGACGTAGCCCACCGCTTCGCCGCCCTCGAGCCCGCCCGACGCGCCGCCTGCTGCATACAAGCCTTGGAACGGAGCTCCCTCGACCGTCGACGCGCGACTCCACTCATCGATTGCAATCCCACCCATCGTGTAGGTGATTCCGGCGACGACGGGAATCCCGAAGAACGGCGCTGAGGAGATGGGCATCACGGGATACGGCTTTTCTGTTCGCGTCGGGGTGAGCTCGCCGAGACGGCCTGTGCGCAACGCCTCGTTGTGGGCATCCACCTCTTCGATAAGTGCACGAGGAGGAACGCCGATCTCGCGTGCCAGGGCTTCCAGAGAGTCCGCCTGGAACACCTTCCCACCAGCTTCCGGCATGAAAGGATTGGCCGGCCGGAAGCGCGAGGTGCCAGGGCCCTCCCAGATAGGCCGGTCGAACACGACCGTGGCCGACAGGGGGTTGTCGAGCGCCGCAACGCGGTTGGCGAGATACACCCCCCCGCGTCCTTCATCGGCGAAGCGCCTCCCTGCTTCGTCGACCACGATGGCCGAGGTGGCGATGTTGTCGGCCCAAGGGGTTGGCCAAAGGGCGGGATTCACCAACGCGTCTCGATGCTGGAGGTGCCCGTAGAAGCCGCGCATGTCCGAAAGTCGTGCGCCGGCCGCTTGCGCCATGCGAACACCGTCGCCGAGGCCTGACTTGGCGTTGCGTTGCAGAACCCGCTCCGGAAACGGCGAGATGTGTTCGCGCATCAACTCGTCATCACACTGGAAGCCCCCGTCAGCGATGACGACGTTCGGCGCATCGATCTCGAAGTCAGCTCCTTCGACAGTGCCAACGACTCCCGTGCAGCGACCGTCGGCAACCTTGAGCTGACGCGCGCGGTGTCCGCGCAGCACGCGACCGCCGTTTCGCCCGAGATTGGCCTCCAGCGTTCGAAGCAGGACATCGCCGCCGCGTCCTTTCCAGTCGGACCCGATCCGCTGCAGAGAAGGGGGGGACAGAACGAAGTTATGGTGAGCCTCCGTGCCGCCTTTGATGAAGCGAATGCCTTGCGACTGCAACCACTTGACCGCTTTGCGGGCGTCCATCGCGATGGCGCGCGCGAGCCCCGGATCGCTGGCGCCGCGGGTCGCCGTCACGATCGCCTGCTCGAGCTCCGGGGCGGGACTCTGGATGTCGCGCAGGCAGACGTGAAACGCACCGCCGGTCATCCGCGTGTTGCACAAGTAGTCGGGCGCATCGCCGCGCTCCAGGACCACGACTCGAAGTTTGCCTTCTGCCGCGCGCGTCGCCGCCGTCATGCCGGCCAGTCCGCCGCCGATGACGCAGACGTCCGCCTCGATGGTCTGCGCCGTCTTCATCGCGGCATCAGCGTGTCGGCGACGAGCTCGACCACTTCAATGGCCGCCGTCAGGGCCCAGTACGTGGCCACCCCAGCGAGAGTAGCGAACGCGACGATTTCGACGAGTCCGGTGCGATAAGCGAGCCAGCAACCGAGCCCGAAAATGCCTGCCGCCCCGGCGTAAGTCACCAGCCGCTTGTTGCTGATGACAGCCCGTAGGGTCGGATATGGTGCCGCCGCGGGCGGCGCTGTCGACTCGCTGCTCATGATTTCGCTCGAGATGTCGTCCTGATCTATTTCGGCTGCGAAGAAGATCGACTCACTCCGGCTTGATGCCGGTAGCCGCAATGAACCGCTTCCATTTGTCCAAGTCCTGGCGGATCGTCGCGGCGAGGAACTCTGGACTGCTGTTCTCGGCGGGCTCCACTGCGATTGCCTTCATCCGCTCTCTGACGTGGGGGTCGCTGAGCACGTGGCCGATCTCTCGGCTGAGCTTCTCGATCGCTTCCTTCGGCGTTCCTGCCGGAGCGGCCACGCTGTACCAGGTGTTGACCACGAAGTCCTTCTGTCCAGCTTCTTCCATGGTCGGCACGTCAGGAAGCACGGACAGTCTCTTAGCGCTTGTCACCGCCAGCGCTCGCAGCTTGCCGGCGGCGATGAACGGAAGCGCGGAGGTGTCGCTGAAGAGGAAGTCGACTTGGTTTCCCAACAGGCCCGTCGTCGCGGGGCCGATCCCCCTGTAGGGAACGTGAGTCGTCTGAATCTTGGCGAGCTGGTTCAGCATCTCCCCGGACAGATGCGGCGTCGCGCCGATACCTGAGGAGCCGAAGGAAAGCTTTCCTGGCGATTTCCTTGCCAGCGCGACGAGCTCCTGGACGCTCTTGACCGGACTCGTAGCGTTGACCACCAGCACGTTCGCCGAGGTCCACACCATCGAGACAGGAGAGAAGTCCTTCAGAGGGTCGTATGCGAGCTTGGGGTAGAGCGCCGGGTTGATAGCCATGGTGCTGTTCACCGCCATGAGCAAGGTGTACCCGTCTGCCGGCGCCTTCGCGACCAGCGCCGCCCCCAAGCTTCCGTTTGCACCTGGCTTGTAGTCAACCACGACAGGCTGGCCAAGACCCGGGCGCAGCGCTTCGCTCACGAGATTGCCGAACAGCGAACCCATGCCTCCGGGCGCGTACGGCACGATGAGCATCACAGGCCTCTCTGGATAGGCGGCCAGCGCCAGCGAGGAAGCCGAACAAAGACACGCGAGAGCCAGGGCGCGAAGCGAGACCACTGAAAGCTCCGTGGTGATAAGGTATGACAACTATACCTCATGGTCTGACCTTTTCGATTACAATTCCCTTTCGACTCGATGGGTGAAGTCTCGGCCCGATTGCTGTCGCTTTCCGCAGAGTCTTCCTGGAGCAACCGCTTAGTGCCACGACGAACATTTGTGCCGACGGCGATCAAGCAGCGTCGTGCCTTCGAGGACGTGTGTGACCAGATTCGAAGCGCGGTAGCGCGTGGCGAACTGGTGCCCGGCGACCGCTTGCCGCCCGAGCGCGACCTATGCGAGCAGTTCCAAGTGAGCCGAACGGCCGTCCGCGAGGCGCTCAGAAGCCTGGAGGTCGCCGGGATCATCTACTGCCAGCAGGGCATGGGCGGTGGATCCTTCATCAGGAAGGGCGACTCGAACGTAGTCGCTCAGGCTGTGCAAGACATGGTTCTGCTCGGCCAGATACCGACGGAGAGCATCACCGAGGCCCGCATCGAGCTGACCGCGCTGGCGATACGGCTGGCCTGCAGAAAGGGTACCGACGCCGACTTCGACGCAATCGAGGAGGACATCGAAAGATCGGCCGAGCTCACGCGAAGGGGCGACTTCTCTCGACGTACGACCTACATCACCGAGTTCTACCGAGTTCTCGCCCGGGCTACGCATAACGAGATCGTCGTCATGTTGCTCGATTCCTTGTCGGAGATCGTGCGCACCCTGATGGCGAAAGTCAGTCCCATCCCGCGAACCGACGTAGTGGAGGTCCGGCGAAGAATTCTGAAAGCGTTGAGGGCTCGTGACGCTGAGCGGGCGATCGCTGAGATGTCGGCGCACCTCGAAAGCCTCAACGAGTACCTGAAGACGCAGGCAAACGAGGATATGCGGTCCGCTCGGACGTCTCACAACCAACCTTCGGGCGCCAGCAAGAGACCTCGCGCAAGAACGGTTGCAAGCGGCTGAAGAGCGCCGCGGCTTTTGCAACCATCGATAGCTCGTCGCGACCGGGCAGGGAGCTTGCGGCCTGAATAGTTCAGTGCGCGCCCACAGGTAATGTTCACGGACGCGACGATTCGGTGCTCTTGCGAAGAGGCGTGACCCCACTCCTTTCGAACTAAAGTTCTCTCTTTGCATCGCAAAATGCTCGGCAGCGACCGCTTGCGGCCGCCGACAGAGGCGTCACCATCCGAGTAGACGATTGGTAGCCAAACTGATCGGTAATGTAGCGAGCCGTGACCCCCCTGTAGCTAAGCTATTGATTCTGCTCGGGGAACCTCCAACGGCGCATGAGGCGACATGAGCCGAGCTGAGACGACGTGAGACG
>JASLGD010000039.1 GCA_030150305.1 Caldimonas sp.
CAGTCGATGATGAGGTGTATGAAGTTTCTTGCATGAACAATGCTGAGTTTCGGGCAATTCCTGGTGTTTGGGGGCATTTTGCAGGAGCAGGATTACATGCGCCAGTCCAGCCGCGCCATCGTGCTGGTGTCGAAGGACATCAACATGCGCATCAAGGCGCGTGCCCTCGGCCTGCCGGCGGAGGACTACTTCAACGACAAGACCCTCGACGACGGCGACCTGCTCTACACCGGCGTCCTGCAGCTGCCCGCCGACTTCTGGGACAAGCACGGCAAGACGGTCGAGAGCTGGCAGCAGGGCGGCCTCACGTACTACCGGATCAGCGGGCCGATCCTGCCGCAGCTGCTCATCAACCAGTTCGTCTACCTCGAAGCGCCCGGCGCCGCCTCGCTCTACGCCAAGGTGATCGAGATCACCGGCAAGAACGCGGTGCTGCGAACGCTCAAGGACTACACCCACCAGAAGAACGCCGTCTGGGGCGTGACCGCGCGCAATCGGGACCAGAACTTCGCCTTCAACCTGCTGATGGATCCGGAGTGCGACTTCATCACCCTCACCGGCACGGCCGGCTCGGGCAAGACGCTGATGTCGCTCGCCTCCGGGCTCGCTCAGGTCATGGACGATCGCCGCTACACCGAGATCATCGTCACGCGGGTGACGATGATCTCGGTGTAGCGGCGGTCGTCCATCACCTGGGCGAGGCCCGACGCCAGCGACATCAGCGTCTTGCCCGAGCCGGCCGTGCCGGTGAGGGTGATGAAGTCGCACTCCGGATCCATCAGCAGGTTGAAGGCGAAGTTCTGGTCGCGGTTGCGCGCGACGATCCCCCAGATCGCGTTCTTCTGGTGCGTGTAGTCCTTCAGCGTGCGCAGGACCGCCGTCTTGCCGGTGATCTCGATCACCTTGGCGTAGAGCGCCGGCGCGCCGGGCGAATCGAGGTAGACGAACTCGTTGACGAGGAGCGAGGCGACGATGTCGCCGCCGATCCGGTAGTACGTGAGGCCGCCTTGCTGCCAGCTCTCGACCGTCTTGGCGTGCTTGTCCCAGAAGTCCGCGGGAAGCTGCAGCGTGCCGGTGTAGAGCAGGTCGCCGTCGTCGAGCGTCTTGTCGTTGAAGTAGTCCTCGGCCGGCAGGCCGAGCGCACGCGCCTTGATGCGCATGTTGATGTCCTTGGACACCAGCACGACGCTGCGCTCCGGGCTCTGCTCGACGAGCGCCTTGACGACGCCGAGGATCTGGTTGTCGGCCTTGCCCTGCGGCAATCCTTGCGGCAGGCTGACGTGGATCAGGTCGGTCTGGAAGAACAGCTTGCCGGTGGCCTCGCGATGGCCGGTGCCGTTGAGCGGGATCCCTTCGGAGCGGCCGCTGCTGTCGCGCCGCGGCAGGTTCGCCGCCAGCGCGTCGAGGTCGCGGCTCACCTGGCGCGCGTTGCGCGCGACCTCGGTCATGCCGCGCTTGTGGCTGTCGAGCTCCTCGAGCGTGATCATCGGCAGGTAGACGTCGTGCTCGTCGAAGCGGAAGAGCGACGTCGGGTCGTGCATCAGCACGTTGGTGTCGAGGACGAAGAGCGTCGCCGGGCCGTTGCCGCGCGCCTTCCTCGCGCGCTCGCGCGGCGCCGGCGTCGTCGCGGCGCCGGCTGCCGGAGCGACGGCGGGCTTCGCGGCGACCGGCGGCGCGGCGGGCAGCGTGCCCTCGTTCGAGAGCTCGAGCACGGGCGGTCCCGAAGGCTCGGCGGCGGGTCGGGCGCGGCCGCCGTGCTTGGCGGCGCGGTGCGGCGGAGGCGATTCGAAGTCGCTCCGGCTCAGGAAGTCGGCGCGCTTGGCGGGGGGCTTGGGCAGAGGCATCAGGACCTCGGTGGCGGCCGGAACGGCCTTGGGAGTGCTGCGCGCGGCGCGGTGGCGGCAGGCGGCGCGCGGTGCGCCGCGAGAGAGCGGCTCTTCAGGCGGCCTTCTTCAGCGCCTTGACGGCCTTGAGGACTTCCTCGACGTGGCCGGCGACCGTCAGCCCGCGCCATTCGGCGCGCAGCACGCCGTTGGCGTCGATGAGGAAGGTGCTGCGCTCGATGCCCTTGACCTTCTTGCCGTACATGATCTTGTTCTTGACGACACCGAACATGTGGCAGAGCTTTTCCTCGGTATCGGCGATCAGCTCGAACGGCAGCTCGAGGTTCTGCTTGAAGCGGTCGTGCGACGCCATGTTGTCGCGCGAAACCCCGAACAGCACTGCGCCCGCCTTGACGAATTCCTTGTAATGATCGCGGAACTGCATTGCCTCCGTGGTGCAACCGGGGGTATTGTCCTTGGGGTAGAAGTAGAGGACGACGATCTTGCCGGCGTAGGCCTGCGGACTGAACTTGACTCCTCCGGTGGCAAGCGCTTCAAATTCCGGGACGGGTTTGTTGAGTGCAGGCGTCATGAGCTCTTCTGCTGGGCCCGGCGATGCGTGCCAGATGTCGCCGGCGCGGGCATCCGCCGGTGACCCCCGCGACGGGGCATAGCCCGCAATTATAGAGCTTGCCTACGGCGCGCCGACCTTCGATGGTCGCTGCGACGCTTCCACGCGTGCTGCAAAAAGCAGCGCTGCGACGACCTTGCGACCTTCGGCGAGCAACACGTTGTAAGTGCGGCACGCCGCCGCCGTGTCCATCGTCTCGACGCCGATCGCGGCGTCGATCAGCGGTCGCAGCAGCGCCGGCGACGGGAAGCGCAGCCGCTCGCCGCTGCCGAAGACGACGATCTCGGGCGCGAGCGCGGCGACGCGCGCAAAGTGCTCGGCGGCGAGCGCCTCGAAGGCAGCGACGTCCCACGCGACGACGTCGCCCTGCCACGGCACGAGGACGCTCGCGGTGTGCTCGACGCCGTTGACGACGACGCCGTCGGGCCCGTGGCGGGCGATCGCGTTGCGACCCTCGATCCGGTCGGCGCGCATCTTCATGGCGCGATTATCGGTGCCGCGAAATGCTGCGCATCGGGGTGCCGCACGAGAGCGGGGCGGCGAGGGCCGTGTGGTCAAATATCGGGTTGCCTTCGGGCCCTCGCATCGCCGGAGTCCTCCTCGTGCAGTTCTTCAAGAAGTCGAGCAAGCTCGCCAACGTCTGCTACGACATCCGCGGCCCCGTCCTCGACAAGGCGCGGCAGATGGAAGACGAGGGCCAGCACATCATCAAGCTCAACATCGGCAACCTCGCGACCTTCGGTCTCGAGCCGCCGGACGAGATCGTGCAGGACATGATCCGCAACCTGCCGAACGCGGCCGGCTACACCGACTCGAAGGGGCTCTTCGCGCCGCGCAAGGCGATCGTCCACTACACGCAGCAAAAGCACGTCAAGGGCGTCGCGATCGACGACGTCTTCCTCGGCAACGGCGCGTCCGAGCTCATCACGATGAGCATGAACGCGCTCCTCAACGACGGCGACGAGGTCCTGATCCCGGCGCCCGACTACCCGCTCTGGACCGCGTCGGTCGCGCTCTCGGGCGGCACGCCGGTGCACTATCTGTGCGACGAGGGCGACGGCTGGCTGCCCGACCTCGACGACATGGCCAGGAAGGTGACGTCGCGCACGCGTGCGATCGTCGTCATCAACCCCAACAACCCGACCGGCGCGCTTTATCCCGAGTCGGTGCTGGAAGGCATCGTCGCGCTCGCGCGCCGCCACGGGCTGATCGTGTTCGCCGACGAGATCTACGACAAGACGCTCTACGACGGCGCGACGCACACCTCGATCGCCTCGCTCGCCGAGGACGTCCTGTTCCTCACCTTCAACGGGTTGTCGAAGAACTACCGTTCGTGCGGCTACCGCGCCGGCTGGATGGTCGTCTCGGGCGAGAAGCGGCATGCGCTCGACTACATCGAGGGGCTCAACATGCTCGCCTCGATGCGGCTGTGCTCGAACACGCCGGGGCAGCTCGCGATCCAGACCGCGCTCGGCGGCTACCAGAGCATCGACGACCTCGTCGCGCCTGGTGGGCGGCTGTCGCGCCAGCGCGAGCTCGCCTACGAGCTGCTGACCGCGATCCCCGGCGTCACCTGCGTCAAGCCGAAGGCGGCGCTCTACATGTTTCCGCGCCTCGACCCCGCGCTCTATCCGATCGACGACGATCAGCAGTTCGCGTACGAGCTGCTCGCCGAGCAGAAGGTGCTGATCGTCCAGGGGACGGGATTCAACTGGCCCACGCCCGATCACTTCCGCGTCGTCTTCCTGCCCAACAGCGATGACCTGCGCGAGGCGATGGGACGGATCGCGACGTTTCTCGCGCACTACCGCGCGCGCCACGCGCAGTCGAGCGCGCCGGCGCTGGTCGCGGTGAAATGAAGCCGTTCCAGGTCGGCCTGCTCGGCGCCGGGACGGTCGGCGGCGGCACGTTCGCGGTCCTGCAGCGCAACCAGGAGGAGATCCGCCGCCGCGCCGGCCGGGAGATCCGCATCGGCCACGTCGCCGACGTCGATCTCGCCCGCGCGCGCGCCGTCGTCGGCGGCGCTGCCGAGGTCACGAGCGATGCGCGCGCGGTCATCGTGCGTCCGGAGATCGAGGCCGTCATCGAGCTGATCGGCGGCACGACGATCGCGCGCACGCTGGTCCTCGAGGCGATCGACGCCGGCAAGCACGTCGTCACCGCCAACAAGGCGCTCCTCGCGGTGCACGGCACCGAGATCTTCGCGGCGGCGCGCGCCAAAGGCGTCGTCGTCGCGTTCGAGGCCGCGGTCGCGGGCGGTATCCCGATCATCAAGGCGCTGCGCGAAGGCCTGACCGCGAATCGCATCGAGTGGATCGCCGGGATCATCAACGGGACGACGAACTTCATCCTCTCGGAGATGCGCGAGAAGCGGATCGACTTCGCCGCCGCGCTCGCCGACGCCCAGCGGCTCGGCTACGCCGAGGCCGATCCGACGTTCGACGTCGGCGGCATCGACGCTGCGCACAAGGCGACGATCGTGAGCGCGATCGCGTTCGGCGTGCCGGTGCAGTTCGCGAAGGCGTACATAGAAGGCATCGCCGAGCTTCAAGCCGCCGACATCGCCTACGCCGAGCAGCTCGGCTACCGCATCAAGCTGCTCGCGATCACCAAGCGGCGCGCCGGCATCGCCGCCGGCAGCGTCGCGGCCCGCGAGAGCGACGCCGGTGCCGCCGGCATCGAGCTGCGCGTCCATCCGACGCTCGTGCCGACGAAGCGCCTGATCGCCAACGTCGAGGGCGCGATGAACGCCGTGATGGTCGAGGGCGACGCGGTCGGCACGACCCTCTACTACGGCAAGGGCGCCGGCGCCGAGCCGACGGCCTCGGCGGTGATCGCCGACCTGGTCGACATCGCTCGCCTCGCGACCGCGGATCCGGACCACCGCGTGCCGCACCTCGCGTTCCAGCCCGCCGCCGTGCAGGACCTCGGCGTGCTGCCGATCGACGACGTCGTCACCGCGTTCTACCTGCGGCTGCAGGTCGCCGACGAAACCGGCGTCCTCGCGCGCATCACCGGCATCCTCGCCGAGCACGGCATCTCGATCGACGCGTTGCTGCAGCGGCCGAGCGCCGCCGGCGCGGCGCGCACCGACGTCATCATCCTGACGCACGACACGGTCGAGGGCCGCATGACCGCCGCGATCGCGAAGATGCAGGCGCTGCCGACGACGCTCGCGAAGATCGTCCGCATCCGCAAAGAAGACCTGGCGTGAAGTACTTGAGCACGCGCGGCGACGCGCGGCGGCGCGGCTTCGCCGAGATCCTGCTCGAGGGGCTCGCACCCGACGGCGGCCTCTACGTTCCCGAACGCTACCCGCGCGTCGACGGCGCGACGCTGGCGCGCTGGCGCACGCTCTCGTACCAGGAGCTCGCGTTCGCGGTGATGGCGCTCTTCATCGACGACATCGACGCCGCCGACTTGAAGACGCTGCTCGCGCGCAGCTACCGCGCCGACGTCTTCGGCGACGCGCGCATCACGCCGCTCAGGCCGCTCGAGCCCGGCGTCTTCGTCCTCGGGTTGTCGAACGGGCCGACGCTCGCGTTCAAGGACGTCGCGATGCAGTTCCTCGGCAACGCGTTCGAGCACGAGCTCGCGCGCCGCGGTCGTACGCTCAACGTCCTCGGCGCGACGTCCGGCGACACCGGCAGTGCCGCCGAATACGCGTTGCGCGGCAAGCGCGGCGTCCGCGTCTTCATGCTCTCGCCGAAAGGGCGGATGAGCCCGTTTCAGCAGGCGCAGATGTTCAGCCTGCTCGACGAGAACGTCCACAACGTCGCCGTCGAAGGCGTCTTCGACGACTGCCAGGACCTCGTCAAGGCGGTCTCGTCGGACCTCGCGTTCAAGGAGCTGCACGCGATCGGGACCGTCAACTCGATCAACTGGGCGCGGCTGCTCGCGCAGGTCGTCTACTACTTCGCCGGCTACTTCCAGGCGACCTCGAACGACGACGAGGCGGTCGACTTCGCGGTGCCGACCGGCAACTTCGGCAACATCTGCGCCGGCCACGTCGCGCGCTCGATGGGGCTGCCGATCCGCCGCCTCGTCCTCGCGACCAACGAGAACGACGTCCTCGACGAGTTCTTCCGCACCGGGACGTACCGCGTGCGCAGCGCGGCCGAGACGCACGAGACGTCGAGCCCGTCGATGGACATCTCGAAGGCGTCGAACTTCGAGCGCTTCGTCTTCGACGCGCTCGGCCGCGACGCGGCGCGCACGGGCGCGCTCTTCGCCGAGGTCGAGACGCGCCGCGCGTTCGCGCTGACTGCCGCCGAGCGCGAGCGCGTCGCTGCGTTCGGCTTCGTGAGTGGCAAGAGCACTGGCGCCGACCGGCTCGCGGTGATCCGCGACGTCCACGCGCGCAGCGGCGAGGTGATCGATCCCCACACCGCCGACGCGCTCAAGGTCGCGCGCGAGCGGCGCGACGCGCGCGTGCCGATGATCGTGCTCGAGACCGCGCTCGCGGCGAAGTTCAACGCGACGATCCGCGCCGCGATCGGCCGCGACGCGCCGCGGCCGGAGCGCCTCGCCGGTCTCGAATCGCTGCCGCAGCGCGTCGTCGCGATGGCCGCCGACGTCGAGCGGCTGAAGGCCTTCATCGCCGACAATGATCGGCGATGAGCACCGGCCCCGCCTCGCAAAAGCCCCGGCTCCTCGGCCTCGACGACGCGATCGAGCGGATCCTCGCGCGCGTCGCCGCGCCGGCGGCGGCGATGAGCGAAACCGTGTCGACGTTCGCGGCGCTCGGCCGCGTCCTCGCGGAGGATGTGCGCTCGCAGATCGACGTGCCCCCCGCCGACAACAGCGCGATGGACGGCTATGCGCTGCGCGCCGCCGACGTCGCCGGCCCCGGCACGGTGCTGCCGGTCAGCCAGCGGATCGTCGCCGGCAGCGTCGGCACGCCGCTCGCCGCGGGAACGGCAGCCCGCATCTTCACCGGCGCGCAGATCCCGGCGGGCGCCGACGCCGTGGTCATGCAGGAGCAGTGCACCGCGCTCGACGGCAGCGTGCGCATCGACGCCTCGGTGCGCGCGGGCGACTCGGTCCGTCGCCGCGGCGAGGACGTCGAGCGCGGCGCCCGCGTGCTTGCGGCCGGCATCCGCCTCACGCCGCAGGCGCTCGGCATGGCGGCGTCGGTCGGCGCCGGCACGCTCCAGGTCGCGCGACGGCCGCGCGTCGCGCTCTTCTCGACCGGCGACGAGCTCGCGATGCCCGGTGACGTGCTCAAGCCCGGAGCGAT
>JASLGD010000090.1 GCA_030150305.1 Caldimonas sp.
GGCGCGCCGGTCGCGCTCGAGCGCGACCCCGAGTTTCCGTATGCGCACGTCGTCCGCGCCTACGCCGGATCGCCGATCGCGCCGACGCTGGCGCGAACGCTCGCGGGAATGTGGGCATCCGACCTGCTGACGCAGCGCTGCAAGCTGCTGATGCTGGCCGTCATCGCGCGCGGCCTCTCGTGCTCCGACTGCGCCGCCGAGGTCGTGCCGGCGCTCGCCGTCGAAGGGCTGCAGGGCGCGGCGCTCGAGGCGATCCTGACCCGGCTCGACGGCCCCGAGCTCGACGACACCGAGCGTCTCCTCGTGCCGTTCGCGCGCGAGACGATCTGGTACGAGCCCGAGCGCATCCAGCGCCGTGCGCGAGCGCTGAAGGAGCGCCTGCCGGAGCCGCAGCTGGTCGAGGCGATCGGCGTCGCCGCGCTCGGCAACGGCCTGTGCCGGATGGGCGCGATCCTCGGGTGCGCGGCGTGACGGCGGCGTGGCTCGCGGCCGCCGCGCTCGTCGTCGTCGCCGCCCTCGCGATCGCGCTGCTCGGCGAGCGCGGCCGCTCGGCGCGCCTGCGCGCGCAGCTCGAGGCGAGCAACGGCGAGCTCGAGCACCTGCAGCGCGCGTGCTCGCGGCTCGCTCCCGACGGCGTCGTCCAGCGCCTGATCGACGCCGGCACCGGCGAGGGCAGCGACCCGACGGTGCCCGAGCGCAAGGTCGCGACCGCCCTCTTCGCCGATCTCGTCGGCTACACCGCGCTCAGCGAGCGGCTCGACCCGGCTGCGCTCGCGCGGGTGCTCAACGGCTACCTGCAGCGCATGAGCGACGCGATCCACGAGCACCGAGGCCACGTCTCGACGTTCCTCGGCGACGGCATCCTCGCGTACTTCGGTGCGCTCAGGCCCGATCCGTGGCAGTGCACGGACGCCGTCTCGGCGGCGCTCGCGATGCGCGCTGCGGTCGCCGCCTACAACCGCGAGCTCGTCGCCGAGGGCCTGCCCGCGATCGGCGTCGGCATCGGCATCCACCGCGGTCCCGGGCTCGCCGGGCTGATCGGCTCGCGCGAGCGGATGGAGTTCGCCTTCGTCGGCAGCACGGTCAACACCGCCGCGCGCGTCCAGGGGCTGACGCGCGTCCACGGCGTCGACATCCTCGTCACCGAGGCCGTGCAGGCCGAGCTCGAAGGCGCCTTCGTCGTCGACGCGATGCCCGCCGAGCACGTCAAGGGCATCGCCGAAGCGCTGGTGACGTACGCGGTGCGCGAGCGCGCGGTCGCGCGCACCGCCAGCGCCTGAGCGGCACGGCGCCTGCGCGGCTGCGCTAGGTCGACGGCGCGAGCTCGCGCGCGGCGCGCTTGCGCTCGTGCTCCTTGAGGTGTCGCTTGCGGACGCGGATCGACTTCGGCGTGATCTCGACGAGCTCGTCGTCGGCGATGAATTCGACCGCGTACTCGAGCGTGAGCTGGATCGGCGGCGTCAGCTTGATCGCGTCTTCCTTGCCGGAGACGCGGAAGTTGGTGAGCTGCTTCGCGCGCACGGCGTTGACGACGAGGTCGTTGTCGCGCGAATGGACGCCGACGATCATCCCTTCGTAGAGCGGATCGCCGGGCTTGACGAACATGCGGCCGCGGTCGTCGAGCTTGCCGAGCGCGTACGTCACCGCCTCGCCGTCGTCCTGGCTGATGAGGACGCCGTTCTTGCGCCCCTCGATCTCGCCCTTGTACGGCTCGTAGCCGTCGAAGATGTTGCTCATCAGGCCGGTGCCGCGGGTGAGGTTCAGGAACTCGTTCTGGAACCCGATCAGGCCGCGCGCCGGGATGCGGTAGTCGAGCCGCACCCGGCCCATGCCGTCGGGTTCCATGTGCGCGAGCTCGCCGCGGCGCTCGCCGAGCGCCTGCATCACCGCCCCCTGGTGCTGCTCCTCGACGTCGACCGTCAGGAGCTCGATCGGCTCCTGGCGGACGCCGCCTTCCTCGTGGAAGACGACGCGCGGCTTCGAGACTGCGAGCTCGTAGCCCTCGCGTCGCATGTTCTCGAGCAGGATCGTGAGGTGCAGCTCGCCGCGGCCCGAGACCTCGAACACGCCCTCCTCGTCGGTGTCGCGCACGCGCAGCGCGACGTTGCTCTGCAGCTCGCGGTCGAGGCGGTCGCGAATCTGGCGGCTGGTGACGAACTTGCCTTCGCGGCCGGCGAGCGGCGACGTGTTGACGCAGAAGTTCATCGTCAGCGTCGGTTCGTCGACTTCGAGCATCGGCAGCGGCGCCGGCCGCTCCGGGTCGGTCAGCGTCATGCCGATGCCGATGTCCTCGATGCCGTTGACGAGGACAATGTCGCCCGGCCCTGCCTCGTCGGCCTGCCGGCGCTCGAGGCCCTCGAACTTCAGCACCTGGTTGACGCGCGCCTTGAACGCCGTCGACTCCGGGCCCGCGAAAACGGCCACGTCCTGCATCGGCTTGAGCGTTCCCTGGTTGACGCGGCCGATGCCGATCCGGCCGACGTAGGTCGAGTAGTCGAGCGAGCAGATCTGGAGCTGCAGCGGATCGTCGGGCGAGCCCTCGTGCGCGGGAACGTGCTCGAGGATCGCGTCGAAGAGCGGCGCCAGATCGGTTCCCGTCGCACCCTGCTCGAGGGTCGCCCAGCCGTTCAGGCCCGACGCGAAGACGACCGGAAAGTCGAGCTGCGCCTCGCTCGCGCCGAGCTTGTCGAACAGCTCGAAGGTCGCGTTGACGACGTAGTCCTCGCGCGCGCCGGGACGGTCGACCTTGTTGACGACGACGATCGGCTTCAGCCCGAGCGCGAGCGCCTTCTTGGTGACGAAGCGCGTCTGCGGCATCGGACCTTCGACCGCATCGACGAGCAGCAGCACCGAGTCGACCATCGAGAGGACGCGCTCGACCTCGCCGCCGAAGTCGGCGTGGCCCGGCGTGTCGACGATGTTGATGTGGGTGCCCTTCCACTCGACGGCGCAGTTCTTGGCGAGGATCGTGATGCCGCGCTCGCGCTCGAGGTCGTTCGAGTCCATGACGCGCTCGGCGACCTTCTCGTTGGCACGGAACGTCCCGCTCTGGCGCAGCAGCTGGTCGACGAGCGTCGTCTTGCCGTGGTCGACGTGGGCGATGATGGCGATGTTGCGGATCTGGCGGGTCATGCGGGAAGGCTTTCGCGGACAGGCGTGCGGCGACGCGCGACGAAGACGGCGACTTCGTCGGGGCTGAGCAGGCGCGACGCGATCAGCTCGCCGGCGCGGACGTGGCCGCTGCCGAGGAACGCGCCGGGATCGGGGCCGTAGACGCGGACGAGCGCCGCATCGGCGCTGTCGACGCGACGCCGGAGGCCGGTGAGGAAGCGCGCCGCCTCCGCGCTCGCGAGCGCGATCGCGGGAACATGGGCGAGGAGGACGTCGGGCGACAGCAGCAGCCGGTCGCGCGCCGCTTCATCGGCGATCGCGTCGAGGTCGGCGAGGCGGACGGCGTCGCCGACATCGAGCACGCCGCTCCCCGTTCGCCGCAACGCCTCGAGGTGCGCGCCGCAGCCGAGCGCCGCGCCGAGGTCCTCGGCGAGCGTCCGCACGTAGGTTCCCTTGCTGCAGGCGACCTCGACGGTCCAGCGGTCGCCGCCGCCGTCGATGATGCGCAGCGCGTCGATGCGCACGCGCCGCGGCGCCCGCTCGACCGCGACGCCGGCGCGCGCGTACGCGTAGAGGGGCTTGCCGTCGTGCTTGAGCGCCGAGTGCATCGGCGGCACCTGCAGCGACTCGCCGACGAGACCCGCGCAGGCGCGCTCGAGGTCGGCCCGCGTGACGTCGACGCCCGCGACGCGCGCGACGACGTCGCCTTCGAGATCGCCCGTCGTCGTCGTCACGCCGAGGCGCAGCGTCGCCAGGTAGCGCTTGTCGGCGTCGAGGCTCGCCTGCGCGAACTTCGTCGCGGCGCCGAAGCAGATCGGCAGCAGGCCGCTCGCGAGCGGATCGAGCGTGCCGGTGTGCCCGGCCTTCTCGGCGCGAAAGCCGCGCTTGGCGATCTGCAGCGCCGCGTTGCTCGACGAGCCGGCATCCTTGTCGAGCAGGAGCACGCCGTGGACGGCGCGTCGCTCGATCCGGGGCCGCGCCGCGGCGCGCACGTTCGTCACGGTCTCAGTCGTCCTTGGCGCGCGTCGCGTTCGCCTTCGCGATCAGCGCGCTCAGCTCGACCGCGCGCTCGGTCGTGCGGTCGAACTTGAAGTGCAGCGTCGGCACGGTGTGGATCGCGAGCCGCTTGAAGAGGCCGTTGCGCAGGAATCCCGCGGCCTCGTTGAGCGCCTGCTCGCACTCGGCCGGGTCGCCGATCAGGACCGAGAAGAAGACGGTCGCGTGCGCGTAATCGGGGGTGACCTCGACCGCGTGGATCGTGACCATGCCGATGCGCGGGTCCTTCAAGTCGCGGATCAGCTCGGCGACGTCGCGCTGGATCTGGTCGGCGACGCGATAGCCCCGGTTCGGCATCGATGGTTTGTGTCGCATGTCTGTCTTCCTTTCGACCGCCTCAAACGCGAACCCCGCCGTCTTTGCAGGCGGCGGGGTTCGGCTCGGAGCCTGGACCGCCTACAGCGTTCTGGCGACTTCCTTGACCTCGAAGAACTCGAGCAGGTCGCCTTCCTTGATGTCGCTGTAGTTCTTCAGCTTGATGCCGCACTCGAAGCCGGCCGCGACCTCGCGGACGTCGTCCTTCATCCGCCGCACCGACTCGACCTCGCCGGTGTAGACGACGACGTTGTCGCGCAGCAGGCGGAAGCGCGCGCCGCGGCGGACGACGCCCGCCGTGACCATCGAGCCTGCCACGGTGCCGATCTTCGACGCGTTGAACACCGTGCGGATCTCCGCCGTGCCGATCGTCTCCTCGCGCTGCTCGGGCGCGAGCATGCCGGTCATCGCCGCCTTCACCTCGTCGACCGCGTCGTAGATGATGTTGT
>JASLGD010000159.1 GCA_030150305.1 Caldimonas sp.
CGCCGAGCTGCCGTTCGGGCCCGAGAGCGTCGGCAGCTCGTCGTCCTCGACGTCGCCGACGTTGGCCTCGAACACCTCGCCGAAGCTGTTGACGAGCTTCTCGCCGCCGTCGACGCCCCAGATCGCGACCGGATTGTGCTCCTCGAGGCGGACGCGCAGCCGGTTCGGCCAGACGCGCCGCACGACCGCGACGCGCACCCACGGCACCGACTCGAACGCGCGCTTGGCGGCGGCGAGGTCGATCGTCAGGAAGTTGCCGGCGAGCCTGGGCAACGCGTTGGCGCGGATCGTCGAGACGCTGTTGCGCGCGACGTCGCCTTCGACCGTGATCGCGCGGATCGCGAAGAACGGCTGGCGCGCGCTCCACAGGATCGCGGTCGCGACGAGCAGCGCGGCCGCGATCGCCGCGAGCGCGACGGCGGTCGCGTTCATCAGGCGGACGTCGGTCATCGCCGAGTTCGCGCTGTCGCCGGGCGTCGTACGCGTCGCCATCGTCAAGGCGCCTCCGTCTTCGCGGTCGGCGATGCCGCCGAATCGAGCGTCGCGGCGGCGAGCAGGCGCACGCACAGCGCCTCGTAGCTGATCCCGGCGGCGCGCGCCGACATCGGCACCAGCGAGTGCGACGTCATCCCCGGCGACGTGTTCATCTCGAGCAGGAAGGGCTTCCTGTCCGCGCTGCGCACCATCAGGTCGGCGCGCCCCCAGCCGCGGCAGCCGAGGACGCGGTACGCCGCGAGCACGATCCGCTGGATCTCGCGCTCCTCGGCTTCGGGCAGGCCGCTCGGGCAGTCGTAGCGGACGACGTCGGTGAAGTACTTGTTCTGGTAGTCGTAGGCGCCGTCGGGAGCGACGATGCGGATGACCGGCAGCGCGTGCGCGTTCTCGCCCTCGCCGAGCACCGGGCACGTCACCTCCTCGCCCTCGACGAACTGTTCGCACAGCACGTCGCTGTCGAAGCGCGCCGCGAGCGCGACCGCGTCCTGCATCTGCGAGTAGCCGGCGACCTTCGTGATGCCGATCGACGATCCTTCGCGCGGCGGCTTGACGACGAGCGGCAGTCCGAGCACGTCGGGCACGGCGCGCAGCTGCTCGCGCGCCTGCTGGTCGCGCGCGAGGCGGACGAACTTCGGCGTCGGCAGGCCTTCGGCGATCCAGATCCGCTTGGTCATCACCTTGTCGATCGCGATCGCCGACGCCAGCACGCCCGAGCCGGTGTACGGGATGCCGAGCAGCTCGAGCGCGCCCTGGACGCTGCCGTCCTCGCCGTGGCGGCCGTGCAGCGCGATGAAGCAGCGCGCGAAGCGCTCCTTCTTCAGCTCGCCGAGCTCGCGCTCGCTGGGGTCGAACGCGTGCGCATCGACGCCCTGCGAGCGCAGCGCCGCGAGGACGCCGGTGCCGGAGAGGATCGAGATCTCGCGCTCCGCCGACGTGCCGCCCATCAGCACCGCGACCTTGCCGAACCCGGCCCTGTCGTCCTGAGCGGAGCGAAGGATCTCGCCGCCGCGCAGCGATCCTTCACGGCGTTCAGGAGGACGGCCGGGCCGCCGCTTGCGCGCCGTCGTCATGAGGATCCCCCGACGAGCTCGACGACCTGCTGCGGCACGTTGCCGATCGAGCCCGCGCCCATCGCGATGACGACGTCGCCGGCACGCGCCTGCGCGACGATCGTCTTCGCCATCTCGCCGATCTCGTCGACGAAGACCGGATCGACGCTGCCGGCGACGCGCAATGCGCGCGCGAGCGCGCGGCCGTCGGCGGCGACGATCGGCGGCTCGCCGGCGGCATAGACGTCGGCGAGCAGCACCGCGTCGGCGCTGCCGAGCACCTTGACGAAGTCCTCGAAGCAGTCGCGCGTGCGCGTGTAGCGGTGCGGCTGGAACGCGAGGACGATGCGCCGGCCCGGGAAAGCGCCGCGCGCCGCGGCGAGCGTCGCCGCCATCTCGGCGGGATGGTGGCCGTAGTCGTCGATCAGCGTGAAGGTGCCGTCGCCGGCCGGCAGCTCGCCGTAGCGCTGGAAGCGGCGACCGACGCCGTTGAACTCGGCAAGCCCCTTGACGACCGCGTCGTCGGGCAGCTCGAGCTCGGCGGCGACCGCGATCGCGGCGAGCGCGTTGAGCACGTTGTGCCGGCCCGGCAGGTTGAGCGTGACGCCGAGGTCGGGCATGCGCACGCCGTTCCTGCGCTCGACGATGAAGCGCATCGTCGGCCCTTCGGCGTGGACGGCGACGGCGCGCACCATCGCGTCGGCGCCGAAGCCGTAGCTCACGATCGGCCGCGAGATCATCGGCGCGATCGAGCGCACGCCGGGGTCGTCGACGCACAGGACTGCGGCGCCGTAGAACGGCATCTTGTGGATGAACTCGACGAACGCCTGCTTCAGCCGCGCGTAGTCGTGGCCGTAGGTGTCCATGTGATCGGCGTCGATGTTGGTGACGACCGCCATCACCGGAGTCAGGTTGAGGAACGACGCGTCCGACTCGTCGGCCTCGACGACGATGTAGTCGCCGGCGCCGAGCCGCGAGTTGGCGCCGGCGGCGTTGAGCCGGCCGCCGATGACGAACGTCGGGTCGAGCCCGGCCTCGGCGAGCACGCTCGTGACGAGCGAGGTCGTCGTCGTCTTGCCGTGCGTGCCGGCGATCGCGATCCCCTGCTTCAGCCGCATCAGCTCGGCGAGCATGACGGCGCGCGCGACGACCGGGATGCGGCGCGCGCGCGCGGCGATCACCTCGGGGTTGTCGGAGCGCACCGCGCTCGACGTCACGACCGCGTCGGCGCCTTCGACGTTGCTCGCGTCGTGCCCGATCGCGACGCGAACGCCGTGCGCCGCGAGCGCCTTCGTCGTCGCGCTTTCGCTCTGGTCCGAGCCCGAGATGCGATAGCCGAGGTTGTGCAGGATCTCGGCGATGCCGCTCATGCCGGCACCACCGATGCCGACGAAGTGGATGTTCCTGACGGCGTGCTTCATGACCGAGCGCCTTCGTCGGCATCGGCGGCCAAGGCCGCGGTCATGACGAACGCCGGCCGGCCGGCCGGCGTGCCGACGAAGTGGATGTTCCTGACGGCGTGCTTCACGACTCTTGCCTCATGCCGCCACCATCGCCTCGATCTCGTCGGCGACGCGCGCCGCCGCATGCGGCCGCGCCAGCGCGCGCGCCTTCGTCGCCACCTGGACGAGCGCCTCGCGCGTCAGCCCGCCGAGCAGCTCGGCGAGGCGACGCGGCGAGAGCTCGCCCTGCGGCAGGTGGATCGCGGCGCCGCGCGACGCCATCCACTCGGCGTTGTCGCGCTGGTGCGAGGTCGTGCTCGCGACGAACGGGACGAGCACGGCGGCGACGCCGGCCGCGCACAGCTCGCTCACCGTGATCGCGCCGGCGCGGCAGACGACGACGTCGCAGTCGGCGAAGCGCGCAGCCATGTCGTCGATGAAGGCGACGACGTCGGCGTCGGCACCCGAAGCGTCGTACGCGGCGCGCACGGCGTCGCGCATCGCCTCGCCGGTCTGGTGGACGACACGCGGCCGCTCGTTCGGCGCGAGCAGCGCGATCGCCTGCGGCACCGTCTCGTTGAGGACGCGGGCGCCGAGGCTGCCGCCGACGACGAGCAGGCGCAGCGCACCGCTACGCCCGCCGAGGCGCGTCGCCGGCTCGGCGATCGCCTCGATCGCGGCGCGCACCGGGTTGCCGGTGACGACCGCCTTGCTGCCGAGCGCATCGGCGGCGTCGCCGCCGAAGCCGAACGCGATCTTGCGCGCGGCGTGGCGGAGCGCCCTGTTGCTGAGCAGGAGCGTCGCATCGGCGTTGACGAGCAGGAGCGGCTTGCCGTGCAGCCAGGCCGTCCAGCCGCCGGGAAAGCAGACATAGCCGCCCATGCCGACGACGGCGTCGGGGCGGCGCCGCGCGAGCAGGCGCGAGCAGGTGCGAAACGCGATCAGCAGCCGCATCGCGCCGAGCACGTTGCCGACGAGGCCCTTGCCGCGCAGCCCGGTGAACGAGACGCGGTCGAGCGCGATTCCGGTCGGCGGCACGAGGCGGTTCTCGAGCCCGGTCTGCGTGCCGAGCCACGTCACGCTCCAGCCGCGCCGCTGCATCTCGGTCGCCACCGCGAGCCCCGGGATGACGTGACCTCCGGTGCCGGCGGCGATCACGAGCAGCTGCTTCATGCGCGTCCCCCGCGCATGAGCTGCCGATTCTCGATATCCACCCTCACCACGATGGCCAGGGCGATGAGGTTCATCACGATCGCCGAGCCGCCGTAGCTCATCAGCGGCAGCGTCAGGCCCTTGGTCGGCAGCACGCCGAGGTTGACGCCCATGTTGATGAATGCCTGGCCGCCCATCCAGATGCCGATCCCTTGCGCGAACAGGCCCGCGAAGACGCGGTCGAGCGCGATCGCCTGGCGGCCGATGTGGAACAGGCGCCGCGCCAGCCAGAAGAACGCGACGATGACGCAGGCGACGCCGACGAAGCCGAGCTCCTCGCCGATGACCGCGAGCAGGAAGTCGGTGTGTGCCTCGGGCAGGTAGTGCAGCTTCTCGACGCTCGAGCCGAGCCCCTGGCCGAAGATCTCGCCGCGGCCGAACGCGATCAGCGAGTGCGAGAGCTGGTAGGCCTTCCCGAGCGTGTAGCGCTCGTCCCACGGGTTCAGGTACGCGAAGATCCGCTCGCGCCGCCACTCGCTGAACGTGATCATGAGGACGAAGGCGCCGATCAGGATCGCGGTGATGAGCAGGAACATCCTGCCGTTGACGCCGCCGAGGAAGAGGATCCCCATCGCGATCGTCGCGATGACGAGGAAGGCGCCCATGTCGGGCTCGGCGAGCAGCAGCAGCCCGACGATCGCGATCGCGACCGCCATCGGCACGACCGCGCGCACGAAGTTCTCCTTGACGTCCATCCGCCGCACCATGTAGCCGGCGGCGTACATCGCGATCGCGAGCTTGGCGAGCTCGGACGGCTGGAAGCTCATGAAGCCCATCGGGATCCAGCGCCGCGCGCCGTTGACGCCCTTGCCGATGAAGGGGACGAGGACGACGACCAGCAGCAGCAACGCGGCGACGAACACCCACGGCGAGAGCTTCTCCCACAGCGCGACCGGCACCTGCACGGCGACGAGCGCCGCGACGGTCGCGATCGCGAGGAAGAGGAGATGGCGCGAGAGGAAGTAGGTCGGCGTGTAGCGCGCGAACTTGGGGTTGTCGGGCATCGCGACCGACGCGCTGTAGACCATCACGAGGCCGAGCGCGAGCAGGGCGACGACGACGCAGACGAGCGCGCGATCGAAGCTCGACAGGCGCGCCGGCTGGCCGGGGTCGACGCTGATCCACTCGCGCACGGGAATCGGCTCGGCGACGGCGCGACGGCGCTCGGGCGCGGCGCCCGGCGCCGCCTTGCCGCGCGCCGGCGCCAGGCGCTCGCGCCACGTCTGCAGAACGCCGGCGAGCGCCGTCACTGCGCGCTCCCTTCGAGCGGCGCGTCGACGCGCGCCTGCACCGCGGCGACGAAGACCTCGGCGCGATGCGCGTAGTTGCGGAACATGTCGAGGCTCGCGCACGCCGGGCTCAGCAGCACCGCGTCGCCCGGCAGCGCTCGCGCGAACGCGGCGTCGACCGCGCCTTCGAGCGTCGCGCAGCGCTCGAACGGCACGCCGGCGGCGGCGATCTTCGCCTCGATCGCGCCGGCGTCGCGGCCGATCGTCACGACCGCGCGCGCGTGCTGCGCGAGCGGCGTCGCGAGCGGCGCGAAGTCCTGTCCCTTGCCGTCGCCGCCGAGGATGACGACGAGCTTGCCCGGCGCGCGCTCGGCGCCGAGGCCGACGAGCGCCGCGACGGTGGCACCGACGTTCGTTCCCTTGCTGTCGTCGAACGCGTCGACGTCGCCGACGCGCGCGACGTGCTCGACCCGATGCGGCTCGCCGTGGTACTCGCGCAGCGCGTGCAGCATCGGCGCGAGCGGGCAGCCGACGGCGGTCGCGAGCGCGAGCGCGGCGAGCGCGTTCATCGCGTTGTGGCGGCCGCGGATGCGCAGCGCGTCGGCCGGCATCAGGCGCTG
>JASLGD010000234.1 GCA_030150305.1 Caldimonas sp.
ACCCCGAGCCGACGAGCGTGCGCACGAGCGTCGGCCCGAGCGAGGCGTAGAAGCCGGCCATCGCCCACAACGCGACGACCACGGGAGCGACGGCGAGCAGCGGCCTGCGCACCGCGGGTGGAAGCGCGAACCTCGGCCAGAGCGATGCCATCGCGCCAGGCCGCGGCACGACCGTCTCGGCGATGAAGACGAGCGCGATCGCCTGCAGCACGAAGACGACCCCCAGCACCTCGTAGACGAGGTGCGTCGGCGCCGGAAGGTACTGCACCATCACGCCCGCGACGATGCCGCCGAGACCGGTGCCGACCATCGGCGCGACGGCGTTGGCGATGGCGCCGCGCCGCTTGTCGAGGTCGAGCAGGCCGGCGCCGACGGCAGCCAGCGCGGCTCCGGCCGAAAGGCCCTGCAGCACGCGGCCGACGAGCAGGTCCGCGAGTCCGTTCGCGAGCGCGAAGTCGACCATCACCAGCGCCTGCGCCAGCGTTGCCGCGATCAGCACCGGCCGCCGGCCGACGTGATCGGAGATCCGCCCGGCGACGAGCAGCGCGGCGAGCACGGCGAGCGCGTACACGCCGAACGCGACGGTGAGCATCGTCGGGGAGAAGCCCCACTGCGCGCGGTACACGGCGTAGAGCGGCGTCGGCGCCGCCGAGCCGGCGAGAAACCCGAGCGTGATCGATGCTTGGAGATAGAACGCCGCACGCGGCGACAGCAGCGTGCGCGCCACCCGGGTCAAGGGTGCGACCGCGAACCCGCCGGCCGGCTTGCCGCCGTCGCAGTCGTGGCGAGCAAGAGCAAGCGGTGCCGCGCACGCAGTCGGCTGGATGGTGCTCATCGGTGCGCTCCGCTAGATGGCCGTGCGGCCGCCGTCGACCGCGATGGTCGCGCCGGTGATGTAGCCGGAGCGGTCGGTGGCGAGGAAGGCGATCGTCTCGGCGATCTCCTCGGGCTGGGCGGCGCGCTTCAGGATCGTCGTCTCGCCGATCGCGCGGATCACTTGTTCGGGCGAGGCCGTGTACACGGGCCCGGGTGCGACGGCGTTGACGCGCACGCCGGAGGGGCTGTATTCGGCGGCCCAGGCCCGCGTCATCGCCTCGAGCGCCGCCTTCGTGCCGCTGTACGCCGCGCCGCCGGCGAGGCCCACCGATCCGGCCATGCTGCCCAGGTTGACGATGCTCCCGCGTCCGCGCGCAGCCATCTTCGGAGCGATCGCAGCGGTGAGGAAGTAGGTGGCCCGCACGTTGCTGGCGAACATCGAGTCGTAGGTGTCGGCGTCGAGCGCGTCGCTGGCACCGAACCAGGCGAAGCCGCCGTTGTTGACGAGCACGTCGACCCCGGCGGCGAGCTCGGCGAGCCGACGCACGTCGCCGAGGTCGTCGAGCGACGCGGCGATGAACGAGGCGCGGCCGCCGGCGGCCTCGATGGCGCGCACGGTCGCCTCGCCGCGCGCCGCGTCGCGGCCATGGACGAGGACGTCGAAGCCTTCGCGCGCCAGGCGCAGCGCCGCGGCGCGGCCGATGCCCGACGTTGCGCCGGTGACGAGCGCCTGCCCGAGGCGGGCGACCGGCGCCGTGGCGGAAGGGGAGACGGGGGCGGGCGTCGTTGCGGCTGTCATGGCGTGTTCCTCGGCTGGTTGAACAGACAGGTCTGTCTGCTGCTTGCAGTGTACAGACCTGTCTGGTAATGTCAAGCCATCATGAAGACCTCAGCCACCCGCGCTCTCGCCGCTGTCACTCCGCCGCCTTCCTCCACGAAACGCCGAACGGCCCGCGCCGCCGGCCCGGCAGAGCGGATCGCGGCGCGCGACCGGCTGCTCGCCGCCGCCGACGAGCTGTTCTACGAAGGCGGGATCCACACCGTCGGCATCGACCGCGTGATCGAGCGCGCCGGCGTCGCGAAGGCGACGCTCTACGACACCTTCGGCAGCAAGGACGCCTTGATCCGCGCCTACCTCGAGGCCCGGCACGACGCACGCAAGGCCCGCCTCACCGCCTGGCTCGAGCGCTACGACGACCCGAGCGAGCGCCTGCTCGGCGTCTTCGACGCGATGGCCGACCTGATGAAGTCGAAGGGCTTTCGAGGCTGCGCGTTCACGCGCGCGGGATCGGAGTCGGCGCCGACGAGCGGGGTGCGCGCCGCCTGCGACACGGCGCGTGGCTGGATGCGCGAGTTGTTCGCGCAGCTGGCGCGCGATGCCGGCGTCGCGAGCGACCGCATCGACGCCCTGGCCGTGCAGCTGTCGATGCTGTACGACGGCGCCTCCGTCATGGGCCAGATCGAAGGGTCGCCGCGCGCCGCGAGGGCGGCACGCGACGCTGCTGCGGTCCTGCTCGATCAGGCGAGGCGCGGCAATGGCGCGGCGAGGCGTCGACGAGGCTGACGACGGCTTGCGCTTGCCGCTATTCTCGTCGGGTGCGCGTTCGAAGACGAATTCTGATTGCGTCGGTTGCCGCGATTAGCGGCGGACTGCACCTCCGATCGCTGGCGCAGCCGTCTTCTCGTCGAGTTGGAATCCTCGCGCCGAGCACGGGAGCGACCGAGGGCGTCGTGCTCAAGCCGTTCTTCGAACAGATGGCCGAGCGCGGTTGGGAAGAGGGCACGTCGGTGCTCTACGACCGTGCCTTCGCCGACGACCAGCAGCAGCGCCTGGGCAGTCTTGCCGTCGAGCTGGTTTCCCGCCAGCCGGACGTTATCTACGCGCCGCCGACGCCTGCGGCGATCGCGGCCAAGATGGCGACCGACACGATCCCGATCGTGTTCGGCGCGGTGTGGGACCCTGTCGGAAGTGGATTGGTCAGCAACCTCGCGCGGCCGTCAGGAAACGTCACGGGCGTCAGCGTGTTCTCGGAGTCGCTGGGTCCGAAACGACTGCAACTGCTTCGTGAGATCGTCCCCAACGTCAAGCGGTTCGGTTGGCTGGGCGATTCGACCGATCCGACGACCAGATCCGACCGTCAGTCGCTCGAACCATTCGCGGCAGCAAACGGCATCGCCATCGTCGCAGCCGAAGGTGCCAATCCGGGCGAGCTGGAGCTCGCGATCAGACGCTTGATCGCGGAGCGCGTCGATGTCATCTACACCGGGACCTCGCCGCTGATCTACAACTTGCGCGCCCGCCTGGTCGAAATCGCCAGCCATGAGCGCGTTCCGGTCATCGCCTACCGCGCGCAACTTGCCGAGGCGGGCGCATTGCTGTCTTATGGAGCGTCGCTGCGCGAACAGATTCGCCGTTCGGCGCTCTACGTCGACAAGATCCTGAGAGGGGCGACGCCTGCAAGCCTGCCGGTGGAGCAAGCGACGACGTTCGAGTTGGTCGTCAACCTGCGCGCTGCCAGGCTGCTGGGGATCACCGTGCCGCGGTCCATTCTGCTTCGCGCAGACCGCGTCATCGACTAGGCAGCCCGGCCGGCAAATCCGAGCCGTCAACGTCCTGGAGTTCTCATGCCATCCCGCACCGATCCGGTTTCAGACCGTCAAGACGTCGAAGATGCCGTCGTTCGCATGTTCGTCGCGACCGACGAGCGCGACTGGCCCACCGTCCGGAGCTGCTTTGCGAACCCGTTCGTCCTCGACATGACGTCGATGGTGGGCGGCGAGCCCGCCGTGACGACGCCCGAGCAGGTTGCTCAGGCGTGGTCGAAGGGATTCGAGCCGCTGGATCACGTGCACCACCAGATCGGCAACATGCGCACGGAGGTGCTCGGCGATCAGGCGAACGTCAAGTGCCACGGCGTTGCGTTCCACCACCGGGCGAAAGCCGCTGGGCTGAAGAGCCGTGTCTTCGTCGGCACCTACGAGATCGCACTCGCTCGTACGAGCAGCCGTTGGCTGATCACTCGTCTGGTCTTCCACCTCAAGTTCATCGACGGCAACCTGGCGCTGGAAACGTGACGCCGAGGCTGGGTGAGCTCGCGGCGGCTTGCCGCCTCAGCGGCGACCCGTGTCGCCGAC
>JASLGD010000252.1 GCA_030150305.1 Caldimonas sp.
CCGTCACCAGCGGAGCGATCGCCATCGTGACGAGGACGTTGGCGACCGTCGTCATCGTGATCGCGACCATGAACGCGGTGAACATCACCGCCCAGCACGCGCCCGAAACCCACAGCGTCGGATCGCGGCTGGCGAGCGTGCGGCCGAGCGTGCCGAAGCCACGCAGGCGGCCGAGCAGGACGACGAGCGCGACGGCGTTGAAGAAGCTGCGCCAGAACGTCGCCTCGGCGCCTCCGGCGGCCTCGAGGTGGCGCGTCACGACGCCTGCCATGCTCCAGAGGAGCGTGGCGGCGACCATCGCGACGACCGCGCGCGAATGCGTCAGCTCAGTAGTCCCCGCCGATCGAGCCCGGCGCGAGGTTGTCGAACTTGGTCAGCGGCTTCAGGAAGACGAGCTTCTCGGTGCCGGTCGGGCCGTTGCGCTGCTTGGCGATGATGATCTCGGCGACGCCCGGCTCCTTGCTGTCCTTGTTGTAGTACTCGTCGCGGTAGATGAACATGATGACGTCGGCGTCCTGCTCGATCGCTCCCGACTCGCGCAGGTCGCTCATCATCGGCCGCTTGTCGGTGCGCGACTCGACGCTGCGGTTGAGCTGCGAGAGCGCGAGCACGGGGCATTTGAGCTCCTTGGCGAGCGACTTCAGCGCGCGCGAGATCTCGCCGAGCACGGTCGCGCGGTTCTCGTCGCTCGACGCCTCGCTGCCCGACATCAGCTGCAGGTAGTCGACGACGATCAGCCCGAGCTGGCCGTACTGGCGCGCCTGCCGGCGGGCGCGCGCGCGCAGCTCGGCGGGGCTCAGCGACCCGCTCTCGTCGATGAAGATGCTCACCTTGCCGAGCTTTTCGACCGCCTCCGACAGCCGCCCCCACTCGTCGTCGCGAAGCGCCCCGGTGCGCAGCCGCTGCTGGTCGATGCGGCCGAGCGAGCCGACCATGCGCAGCGCGAGCTGCGAAGCGCCCATCTCCATCGAGAAGATGACGACCGGCAGCGTTTCGTGCACGGCGACGTGCTCGGCGATGTTGAGCGCGAGCGCGGTCTTGCCCATCGAAGGCCGCGCCGCGAGGACGACGAGGTCGCCGGCCTGCAACCCGGCGGTCATCGTGTCGAGCTTGTAGAAGCCGGTGCGAACGCCGGTGACCTCCTCGGCGCCGTTCTCGTGGAGCTCGTTGACGCGGTCGATCAGCTCGACGACGAGCTGGTCCATGCTCTGGAAGTTCTGCCCGGAGCGCGAGCCCTCCTCGCCGATGCGAAAGATCCTGCTCTCGGCGTCGTCGAGGATCTGCGCGACCGGCCGCCCCTGGGGGTTGAACGCGCTCGTCGCGATCTCGTCGCTCGCCTGGACGAGCTTCCTCAGCACCGCGCGCTCGCGGACGATCTCGGCGTAGCGGCGGATGTTGGCCGCGCTCGGCACGCTCCGCGCGAGCGCGTTGAGGTAGACCAGCCCGCCGCAGTCCTCGGCCTTGCCGAGCCGCTGCAGCTGCTCGAAGACGGTGATGACGTCCGCCGGCTTCGCGGCGTTGACGAGCGACGCGATGACGCCGTAGATCAGCCGGTGCTCGAAGCGATAGAAGTCGTCCTCGACGAGAAGGTCGCCGATGCGATCCCACGCGCCGTTGTCGAGCAGCAGGCCACCGAGGACGCTCTGCTCGGCTTCGGCCGAATGCGGCGGGACGCGCAGGCGCGCGACGTCGTTGTCTGAGGAAGGATCGAGGACGGCCGACATCGCGAGGATGATAGGCGTCGAACCCGCGCTGCGCTGTGCGCAACGCTGTGGAAATGCGGTCTAGAAGAAGGGGAAGAGTCGGCGCGCGTGCATGCGATCACGCGCCCGAAGAGATGGGCTCCGAAGGAGCCCGCCCTTCCTCCCGGAGGTAGAGAGCGCAGCGGGGAAGGAGCGATCCTGTTCTGGTGGTCGTCAGCTCGTCTCGCCGAGAACCACCACCTTCACCTCGACCACGACATCCGTATGGGGGGCCACGGTCACCGTGTGCTCGCCGACCGTCTTCAGCGGCCCGTTCGGCATGCGCACCTGGCTCTTGTTGACCTTGAAGTCGATCCGGTTGAGCGCGTCGGCGACGTCGGCGTTCGTCACCGAGCCGAACAGGCGGCCGTCGACGCCGGCCTTCTGCGTGATGTGGACGGTGCGGCCGCTCATCTTCTCGCCGAGCGCCTGCGCGCCCGCGAGGCGGTCGGCGGCGACCTTCTCCAGCTCGGCGCGGCGATCCTCGAACTCCTTGATCGCCGCCGGCGTCGCGCGGCGCGCGGCGTGCTGCGGGATCAGGAAGTTGCGGGCGTAGCCGTCCTTGACCTTGACGACGTCGCCGAGGTTGCCGAGGTTGTGCACCTTCTCGAGGAGGATGACTTGCATGGCGGGCCTCAGACCTTGTGCTGGTCGCTGTACGGCAGCATCGCCAGGAAGCGCGCGCGCTTGATGCACGTCGTCAGCTGGCGCTGGAAGAACGCACGCGTGCCGGTGAGGCGCGCCGGCGTGATCTTGCCGTTCTCGTTGATGAAGTCGCGCAGGGTATCGATGTCCTTGTAATCGATCTCCTTGACGCCGGTGACCGTGAAGCGGCAGAAGCGCTTGCGACGGAACAACAGCGACTGGGTGTTGCGCTTGGGCTTGCGGTCCTTCGAGAACCGACCTTTACCGCGTGGCGGGGGCATGGTGGTGACCTTTCGTCGTCAATCGAACAGTTTCAACATGGAACACGATTCCGCGACCGTTGCGCTGCGCGCCGAGGAAGCCTTCGAACGCATGCTCGACCCCGAGCTCGGCGGCGAGCAGCGCCTGGGTGACCGAACCGACCGCACGGGCGCGAATCTCGAACGCGACCTTGCGCGGGCTGCCGAGCTGGGCGACGTCGGACGCGTGGCGAAGGCTCATGTCGAGCGCCGGCAGGCCGGCAGGCGTGAACCTCAGGGCAGCGCGCTCGACGATCTGCGCCGTCAAGGCGAGCCGGTTCGTCAGCTCGTCGCTTCCTGCGGTGCGCGACGCGATTCCTCGCCGCGCCGCGAGTCGTCGCCGCCGCGGTCGCCGCGGTCGCCTCGGTCGCCGCGACGCGAGTCGTCACCGCCGCGGCGCGAATCGTCGCCCCGGCGCGCTTCCTCGCGATCGACCGCCCTCATCATCACCGAAGGCGAGGTCTCGGCCTTGCTCTTCGCGACCGTCAGGTGGCGAAGCACTGCGTCGTTGAAGCGAAAGCCGGTCTCGAGCTCGTTCAACACCTTGTTGTCGCACTCGATGTTGATGCAGAGGTAGTGCGCCTTGGCGAGCTTCTGGATCATGTAGGCCAGCTGCCGCCGCCCCCAGTCCTCGACCCGGTGCACCTTGCCGCCGCCCGCGGTGACGATGTTCTTGTAGCGCTCCAGCATCGCCGGAACCTGTTCGCTCTGATCGGGATGGATCAGGAGCACGATCTCGTAATGACGCATCGAATCTCCTTGTGGATTCCTCGGAGGAAGCCGCTCGTCGATCTGGAAGATCGCCGCCGGATCGCGTCTCGACCGGCTGCGGCAAGGAAGGAAAGCCCAAGAGTATAACCGGTCGGCTTCGGTCACCGGCCCGGCGTGCCTACGGCGGCCGGAGCGGTCCGCGTCGGCCATCGCCCCTCGCCGGCTGCCTGAAACGGTATTCCTCGGCGTTCCGTGGTTACCAGACGTTGCCGGCCGACGCGACCGGCGAGCGACGCGGGCATTACACTGAGGTTGGACCGGCCGGGGGCTTGCGTGCCCCGCCGCGACCGCGGCCGCGCCCGTCCGGCTCGCAGCGCAAGGAAACGCCTTCGATGAGCGATTCGAGCAAGAGCGGCAAGTTCGCGCGCGAAACCGCGCAGCCGGCGGCATCCGGATCGACGGGCCCCGAGGAGTGGCCGATCACGCGTTCCGAGGCAGCGACGCAGGACGAGCTCGACGAATGGCAGGCGACGCGCGTGCAGGCGCGCCAGCCCAGCGAGGA
>JASLGD010000254.1 GCA_030150305.1 Caldimonas sp.
GCCCCGAGACCTGCGGCCGCACCGTCACCGTGACGAGCGGCGTCACGGTGCCGAGCGCGTCGAGGACGATCGGCAGGTCGGCGCGCGTCGCCGTCGCGACGCCGACCGTGCTCGGCGGCGCGCCGCGCGCCGACCTGCCGATCGTCCTCGACGCGCTCGGCACCGTGACGCCGCTCGTCACGGTGACGGTGCGGCCGCAGGTCTCGGGGCAGATCACGCAGATCCTCTACAGCGAAGGCCAGGTCGTGAGCAAGGGGCAGCTGCTGGTGACGATCGACCCGCGTCCGTTCGAGGCGGCGTTGCAGCAGGCGATCGGTGCGCGCATGAAGGACGAAGCGCAGCTCGAGAACGCCAAGGTGCAGCTGCAGCGCTACCAGACGCTGCTCAGCCAGGACTCGATCGCGCGCCAGGACGTCGACACGCAGGCGGCGATGGTCAAGCAGCTGCAGGCGTCGATCGTCACCGATCGCGCGAACGAGACCACGGCGCGGCTCAACCTCGGCTGGAGCCGGATCGTCGCGCCGGTGACCGGCCGCGTCGGCCTGCGTCCGATCGACGTCGGCAACACGATCAGCGCCGGCGACGCGAACGGCGTCGCCGTCATCACCCAGGTCGTACCGATCGACGTCGCGTTCGCGGTGCCGCAGGACCGCGTCCCCGAGGTGCAGAACAGCGTCGCCGCCGGCGCCAGGCTCGCGGTGGCGGCGTACGACCGCACGCGCACGAAGAAGCTCGCCGACGGCATCTTCACGACGCTCGACAATCTCGTCGACGTGCAGACCGGAACGGTGAAGGCGAAGGCGCGCTTCGCCAACGCCGACAACGCGCTGTTTCCGAACCAGTTCGTCAACATCCGCCTGCTGCTGCGCTCGGTCGAGGGCGCGATCGTCGTTCCGGTGACGGCGATGCGGACCGGACCGAACGGCGACTACGTCTACGTCGTCAACGAGGATCGGACCGTCTCGGTGCGCGCGGTCGAGCGCGGCGTCGCGACCAACGACGTCGTCGCGGTGACCAAGGGCCTCGCGCTCGGCGAGCACGTCGTCACCGAGGGCGGCGATCGCCTGCGCGACGGCGCCCGCGTCCAGCTCGCGAGCGATGCACCGCAGCGCGGCGCGTCGGGCGCGTACGGCGGCCGTCGCGGCGCATCGGGCGCGGCCAGCGGTGCCGACGGCGGCGAGCGTCGTCGCCGGCGTTCGAGCGACGGCACGTGAGACGCGAGCGACGATGAGCCCGTCGCGACCGTTCATCCTGCGCCCGGTCGCGACCGCGCTGCTGATGCTCGCGATCGTCCTCGCCGGACTGGTCGGCTTTCGCCTGCTGCCGCTGTCGGCGCTGCCGCAGGTCGACTATCCGACGATCCAGGTGCAGACGCTCTACCCCGGCGGCAGCCCGGAGGTGATGGCCAACACCGTGACCGCGCCGCTCGAGCGCAACTTCGGCCAGATGGCGGGGCTCGAGCGGATGAGCTCGACGAGCGCGGCCGGCGTGTCGGTCGTGACGCTGCAGTTCTCGCTCGGCCTCACCCTCGACGTCGCCGAGCAGGAAGTGCAGGCGGCGATCAACGCGAGCGGGTCGCTGCTGCCCGCCGACCTGCCGGCGCCGCCGGTCTACGCCAAGGTCAACCCCGCCGACGCGCCGGTGCTGACGCTCGCGATCAGCTCGGACACGGTGCCGCTCACCGAGGTGCAGAACCTCGTCAACACGCGGCTCGCGCAGAAGATCAGCCAGCTGAGCGGCGTCGGCCTGGTCACGCTCGCGGGCGGGCAACGGCCGGCGGTGCGGATCCAGGCGAACACGCAGGCGCTGGCGTCGTACGGCATCGGCATCGACACGCTGCGCACCGCGATCGCCGCGGCGAACGCGAACAGCGCGAAGGGCAGCTTCGACGGCCCGAAGCGCGCGTACACGATCAACGCCAACGACCAGCTGCTCACCGCCGACGACTACAAGCAGCTCGTCGTCACCTACAAGAACGGCGCGCCGGTGCGCCTGATCGACGTCGCGCGCGTGATCGACAGCGCCGAGAACACGCAGCTCGGCGCGTGGGCCGGCAGCAACGGCGAGCTGCGCCCGGCGATCATCCTCAACGTGCAGCGCCAGCCGGGCGCGAACGTGATCGCGACGGTCGACGCGATCAAGAAGCAGCTCCCCGACCTGCAGTCGTCGCTGCCGGCGAACCTGCGCGTCGACGTCCTCGCCGACCGCACGACGAGCATCCGCGCGTCGGTCGCACACGTCGAGATGGAGCTCGTGCTCGCCGTCGTCATGGTCGTGCTCGTCATCTTCGCCTTCCTCGGCAGCCTGCGCGCGACGGTGATCGCGAGCCTCGCCGTGCCGATCTCGCTGATCGGCACGTTCGGCGCGATGTACCTGCTCGGCTACAGCCTCAACAACCTGAGCCTGATGGCGCTCACGATCGCGACCGGCTTCGTCGTCGACGACGCGATCGTGATGATCGAGAACATCTCGCGCCATCTCGAGCTCGCGCGCGCGCGCCACGGCGATCCCGCCGGCGCCCAGGTGCTCGACCCCGGATCGCTGTCGGGCGCCGAAGCCGAGTCGCTGCCGCCGGGGCGTCAGCGGATCGTCTTCGAGGCGGCGCTCGCCGGCGCCTCGGAGATCGGCTTCACGATCATCTCGCTCACCGTCTCGCTGATCGCCGTGCTGATCCCGCTGCTGTTCATGGGCGACGTCGTCGGGCGGCTGTTCCGCGAATTCGCGGTGACGCTCGCGATCACGATCCTGATCTCGGCGGTCGTCTCGCTGACGCTCGTGCCGATGATGTCGGCGCGCTGGCTGCGCGCCGACGAGGAGCGGACGGAGGCACGCTCGCACGGCCTCGTCGCGCGCCTGCGCGGCTATTTCCAGGCCGTGATCGACCGCTACGACCGCGCGCTCCACTGGGTGATCGACCACGACCGCCTGACCTTGCTGATCGCGAGCGTCACCGCGAATTCGCGGAACAGGCGGCCCACGACGTCGCCCATGAACAGCAGCGGGATCAGCACCGCGATGAGCGAGACCGTCAGCGAGATGATGGTGAAGCCGATCTCCTGCGCGCCCTTCAACGCCGCGTCGAGGGGCTTTTCGCCGTTCTCGATGTGGCGCGAGATGTTCTCGATCATCACGATCGCGTCGTCCACGACGAAGCCGGTCGCGATCGTGAGCGACATCAGGCTGAGGTTGTTGAGGCTGTACCCCAGCAGGTACATGGCGCCACAGGTGCCGATCAGCGAGATCGGCACCGACAGGCTGGCGATCACCGTCGCGCGCCAGCTGTGCAGGAAGGCGAA
>JASLGD010000266.1 GCA_030150305.1 Caldimonas sp.
CCTGCTGGCATGAAGCGGCGGCAGCTTCTCCGCGTCGCGCTGGGCCTCGGCGCGCTGGCGGCGGTCCGACCCTTGTCGGCGCGCGCGCGTCGCCGACGCCGGCGGCCGGCGTCGCGGGACGCGGCAGCAGGAGCACGCGAAACGCCAGCGCACCGGCGACCGCGACGGTGGCCGCGATGTGCAGCGCGCGCACGGCCGCCAGCGGGTCGACGTCGCTCACGGTGCGATCCGAAAGCCGAAGCCGCCGGTGGTGACGTGCGTGTCGACCGAGACCGCGCGCCACTGCACGGTGTAGGCGCCCGCCGGCAGCGCCTGCAGCGAGACGCGCAGCACGCCGCGCTCGGCCGGATCGACGCGCACGTCGCCCTTGTCGACGCGACGGCCTGCGCCGTCGAGCACCTTGGCGCTGCTGAACGCCGGCTCGATCGGCTCGCTGAACGACAGCTTCAGCTCGGGCGGCGCCACGTTGACGACGCTGCCGACGCGCGGCTCGGCGTGCTCGAGGAAGGCGTGCGCGCGCGCTGCCGGCGCGAAGCACGCGGCGAGCGACGCGGCGACGAAGCCGCGCCGCTTCACGAGCCGCCTCCGAGCAGCGGACGCCCGAAGCCGCGCGGGAAGATGTCGTCGAGGAAGAAGTGCAGCTGCACCACGGCGCCGACGCCGGAGCCGCTGCGCCGGTTGATCGGGACGATCGCCTCGAGCCCGAGCTGGACGTAGCGTCCGGCCCAGAGGACGCCGGGCTGGATCGTGCCGGTGAAGCGGCGATCGTCGACGCGGTTCAACGGCCGCTCGAGCGCGATCTCGACGATCGGGACCATGCGGTCGAAGGGAGCTTTCAGGCCGACGTCGCGCACCGCCGCCTGCAGGTACGGCAGGCTGTACTGGAGCGCGAGCCCGATCTGCAGCACGTTGGGGTGCAGCTCGGTGTCGGAGGCACTCGCACCGGTGTCGGGGTCGATGCTCGTCGTCACGGTGCTCGCCCGGCTCGGGAACGCGACGCCGAGCGTGCCGGTGACCGCGAACGGCCGCAGCAGCGACGACGCATCGGACACGTCGCCGAAGCCCTTGCCGAAATAGAACGTCGGCGTGAACGTGCTCACCGATTCGCCGATCGCGCGGCTGCCGCTGCCGCCGATCTCCCAGCCGAGGCCGACCGCGAGGAGCGACTCGCGCGCATCGTCCTTCAGCAGCTGGTATTTCAGGCCGAGCTCGACGTTGTCCCAGCCGCTCACGGTCGGCTGCCCCTGCGCGCCGATGCGCTGGTGCGCGAGCCCGAGCGAGAGCCCGAAGTCGCTCGTGATGCGCTTCGAGAGCTCGGCCTCGATCGACCGCTGTCGCGTCGGCGGCTCGTCGTTCGACGCGTCGACGCGCTGCGTCGAGACCGTCGGCAACGAGAGCTCGTCGGCGACGAACGGGTCGTCGGTCGCGATCGTCGCCGGAAAGAATCGCTTGCCGGCGAACCCGTGGGCGAGCGCTTGCAGGTGCGCGCTCGCGGCGATCGCCGCGAGCGCGGCGACGAGAAGAGAGGATTTCATGCGGATGTCCGAAATGCGTCGCGCCCGTCGACGCAGACGGCGACGGGCAGACGCTTGCTGAAGGAAGCCGGCAACCGTTGGGCCGGCCGACGCGACGGGTCAGGCGCGCTCGGGCGGCCCGTGCGCAAGGCGCGTCGCCCATCGCGCGCAGTCGTCGGCGACGCGGCGCTCGCCGCGCGTGACCGGCAGCGACGCTGCTGCGCCGTCCGGCGGCGGACCCGGCGGCGCCGCGCTGCCGACCGCCATCGCCGCGACCGCGGTCAGCGCGCAATGGTCGTGCGCGTGGTCGGTCGCCGAGCGCGGGCCGTCGTCGTGCCCGTCGGCGTCGGTCGCGTCGTGGTGGTGATGGTGGCCGTGCGCGTGCTCGGGCTGCGCCGCGCTCGACAGCGAAGCCGTCGCGACGCCGTACAGGGTGCACAGCTGTGCGACCGGCAAGCCCTGCGATTGCGCCGCGGTCGCGGCGAGCAGCGGCACCGCGGCCTTCAGCAGCAACGCGAAGACGGCGAGCTGGCACGTCAGCAGACGCAGCCGTGGCGACAGGCGAAGCAGGGTCACGGGGTGCGTGCTCTCGACGATCGAAGCTGCGTGCGCTTCACATGCTCTCGGCGTACAGCTCGCGGCCGATCAGCATGCGCCGGATCTCGCTCGTGCCGGCCCCGATCTCGTAGAGCTTGGCATCGCGCCAGAGGCGCCCGACCGGGTACTCGTTGGTGTAGCCGACGCCGCCGAGCGCCTGGATCGCCTCGCCCGCCATCCACGTCGCCTTCTCGGCCGAGTAGAGGATCGCGCCGGCGGCGTCCTTGCGGAGCGTGCGCGAGTGGTCGCCGCGGTCGCACGCGCGGCCGACCGCGTAGACGTACGCGCGCGACGCCGACCACGTCGAGTACATGTCGGCGATCTTGCCCTGCATCAGCTGGAACTCGCCGATCGACTGGCCGAATTGCTTGCGCTCGTGCACGAACGGCAGCACCGCGTCCATGCACGCGGCCATGATGCCGAGCGGCCCGCCCGAGAGCACGGCACGCTCGTAGTCGAGGCCGCTCATCAGCACCTTGACGCCGCCGCCCTCGGCGCCGAGAACGTTCTCGGCCGGCACCTCGCAGTCCTCGAAGAAGATCGGCCACGTGTTCGAGCCGCGCATGCCGAGCTTGTCGAGCTTCTTGCCGAACGTGAGGCCCTTCGATCCCTGCTCGATGATGAACGCGGTGATTCCGCTCGGCCCGGCGTTGACGTCGGTCTTGGCGTAGACGATCAGCACATCCGCATCGCCGCCGTTGGTGATCCACATCTTCGAGCCGTTGAGGACGTAGCGGTCGCCCTTCGCGTCGGCGCGCAGCTTCATGCTGACGACGTCCGAGCCGGCGTTCGGCTCGCTCATCGCGAGCGCGCCGACGTGCTCGCCCGAGACGAGCCTGGGCAGGTACTTCTTCTTCTGCGCGTCGCTGCCGTTTCGGTGCAGCTGGTTGACGGCGAGGTTCGAGTGCGCGCCGTACGAGAGCCCGACCGACGCCGACGCGCGCGAGACCTCCTCCATCGCGACGATGTGCGCGAGGTAGCCGAGGTCGCTGCCGCCGTACTCTTCCTTCACCGTCATGCCGTGCAGGCCGAGCGCGCCGAGCTTCTGCCAGAGGTCCGCAGGAAACGCGTTGTCGCGATCGATGTCCGCGGCGCGCGGCGCGATCTCGGCAGCGGCGAACTGCTGCACGCTGTCGCGCAGCATGTCGATCGTCTCGCCGAGGTCGAAGTCGAGGCCGGGAAGGTGAGGCATGGCGGCTCCGCTGGTCGCAGTGGCGCGAGCTTAACGGCGGATCGCCTGCTCGCCCGTCGGCCTCAGGCCGTCAGCCCCTCTTCGGCCGCCGCGATCACCGCCTGCGTCGGCAGCGCGGGCGCGGGGGGCAGGCCGGTGACCGCGAGGACGTCGTCCTGGTCGAGCGTCTCGCGGTCGAGCAGCGCCGCGACGAGCGCGTCGAGCTGCTTGCGGTGTTGCGCCAGGAGCGACTTCGCGAGCTGATGGCACTCGTCGATGATCCGCTGCACCTCGCTGTCGATCAGCTCGGCGGTGCGTTCGCCGAACGGCTTCTCGCCGCCGCCGTACCCGGGCGCGCCTTCGAGGAACGGGTTCTCCGGCGGCGCGAGCTGGACCATGCCGAGCTTGTCGCTCATTCCCCAGCGCGTGACCATGTTGCGCGCGAGCTGCGTCGCCTGCTGGATGTCGTTCTCGGCGCCGGTCGTCTTCGTGCCGTAGACGAGCTCCTCGGCGGCGCGGCCGCCGAGCATGCCGACGATGCGCGCGCGCAGGTAGTCCTCGGGGTAGTTGTAGCGGTCGGTCTGCGGCCGCTGGTAGGTGACGCCGAGCGCGCGGCCGCGCGGCACGATCGTCACCCGCTGCACCGGGTCGGCACCGGGAACGACGAGGCCGAGGATCGCGTGGCCGCTCTCGTGGTACGCGATCCGCTCGCGGTCCTCGCGGCTGAGCAGCAGCGGCCGCTCGGGGCCGAGCACGATCTTCTCGAGCGCGTCGATGAAGTCCTTCTGGCCGACGTCGCTCTTGTCGCGCCGCGCCGCAAGCAGCGCCGCCTCGTTGACGAGGTTCCTCAGGTCGGCGCCCGAGAGCCCCGGCGTGATGCCGGCGAGCTCGGCGAGGTTGACGTCGCCGCCGAGCGGCACGTTTCGCGTGTGCACCTTCAGGATCGCCTCGCGTCCCGCCTTGTCGGGCAGGTTGACGAAGACGCGGCGATCGAAGCGCCCGGGGCGCAGCAGCGCGCGGTCGAGGACGTCGGGCTGGTTGGTCGCCGCGAGCACGATCACGCCTTCGCGGCCCGAGAAGCCGTCCATCTCGGTGAGGATCTGGTTGAGCGTCTGCTCCTGCTCGCTCGAGCCGCCGATCGCGACGGGACCGCGCGCGCGGCCGATCGAGTCGATCTCGTCGATGAAGATGATCGCCGGCGCGTTCTCGCGCGCCTGCTTGAAGAGGTCGCGCACGCGCGCCGCACCGACGCCGACGATCATCTCGACGAACTCGGCCGCGCTCATCGAGAAGAACGGCACGCCGGCTTCGCCGGCGACCGCCTTGGCGAGCAGCGTCTTGCCGGTGCCGGGAGCGCCGACGAGGAGCACGCCCTTCGGCGCCGAGCCGCCGAGGCGCGTGTACTTCTCGGGCGCCTTCAGGAAGTCGACGATCTCGACCAATTCGTTTTCGGCCTCGTCGATGCCGGCGACGTCCTTGAACGTCACCTTCGGACCGGATTCCTGGTCGTAGCGGCGCGCCCGGCTCTTGCCGATGCCGAGCAGGCCACCGCCGAGTCCGCCCGCTCCGCCGAGCTGCTGCGCGCGCCGGTACATCCAGACGTAGAACAGGATCAGCAGCAGCGCCGGCCCGAAGCCGTAGAGAAACTGCGCGAGCGGGCTGCCCTGGATCGGCACCGCGCGGATCTCGACACCATGCTCGATCAGGAACGTCTCGAGCCCGGGGCCGACGAACGCCGGCAGCGTCGTCGTGAACGACTTCGCCGCGCGCGGCTCGTTGATCGCGGCGAAGACACCGTCGCGCGGCGCCGACGCCCTCGCGGTCGCGCTGGCGGCCGCGCTCGCCGCGGGAGGCCACGTCACCGCGCTCTTGAACTTGCCCTCGATGCTCGCGCCCTGGCTGTAGATCGCCTGCACGTTGCCCTTGGCGACCTCGTCCTTGAAGGCGGTGTACGGGATCGTCACGCCGGCGTCCTCGCCCGGGAACAGCGCACGCACGACGAGGTAGTTGACGACGAGCAGCGCGAGAAACGTCAGCCACGCGCGACGCGGCGGGATGCTGCGCTGGCCGCTGCCCGACGGCGCGCCGGCGCCGGAGCGCGCCGGCTTCGGATTGGGCGTGCGCTGCTTGCTGCGGTCCACGGTCATGGCGTTCCTCGTCGGCCGGGTCGACACCCCCCGGGGAGCAAACGGTACACCCGCTGCCGCAACGATGCGCGCGTGCGGCGATCGCCGCGGACGCGGGTCAGATCTGCACGCGCGTGCCGAGCTCGACGACGGCGTTGTCGGGCAGGCGGAAGAACTCGGCGACGTTGCCGGCATTGCGCGCCATCGTCGCGAACAGCGCCTCGCGCCAGCGCGAGGTCCGTCCGCGCCGCGACGGCACGACGATCTCGCGGCTGAGGAAGTAAGAGACCGCGTGCAGGTCGATCGGCAGGTCCTGGCGCGCGCACAGCGCGAGCGCGGCGGGGATGTCGGGCGTGTCCTGGAAGCCGCAGTCGACGCGCACGCGCCAGAACGTCGGCGCGATCGGTTCGACCCGCACGCGCTCCGACTCTTGAATGCGCGGCACCTCGTGGAAGACGACGGTCAGCACGATGTTGCGTTCGTGGAGCACCTGGTTGTGCTTGAGGTTGTGGAGCAGCGCCTGCGGCACGATCTCCGGATCGGCGACGAAGTAGACCGCGGTGCGCAGGCTGCGCTGCAACGGCTCGCCGGCGAGCGCGTTGGCGAACGGAACCAGCTCGGGATCGTCGCGGTGCGCGCGCTCGAACAGGCGCTCGCGGCCGCGCTTCCACGTCGTCATGACGAGGAACACCACGACGCCGAGCACGAGCGGGAACCAGCCGCCGTCGGCGAACTTGAGCGCGCACGAGACGACGAGGACCGCGTCGACGGCGAGGAACACGCCGGTCGCGGCGAGCGCGAGGGGAAGCGCGTAGCCCCAGGCGTGACGGACGACGAAGAACGTCAGCAGCGTGGTCGTGAACATCGTGATCGTGACCGCGATGCCGTACGCGGCGCCGAGCGCCGACGAGCTGCCGAAGCCGACCGTCGCCAGCAGCACGGCGACGAGCAGCACGCGGTTGACCTCGGGCATGAAGATCTGGCCGACCTCGCGCGCCGACGTGAAGACGATCCGCATGCGCGGCAGGAAGCCGAGCTGGATCGCCTGGCGCGTCATCGAGTACGCGCCGGAGATGACCGCCTGCGACGCGATCACCGACGCCGCCGTCGCCAGGATCACCGCTGGAACGATCCACGCCGCCGGGTACATGCGGAAGAACGGATTCTCGACCGCGTCGGGTTCGCGCATGAGGAGCGCGCCCTGGCCCATGTAGTTGAGCGCGAGTGACGGCAGCACGATCGCCGTCCATGCGATGCGGATCGGACGTCGCCCGAAGTGGCCCATGTCCGCGTACAGCGCCTCGGCGCCGGTGAACGCGAGCACGATCGCGCCCACGGCGACGAAGAGATGCCAGCCCTGCTCGCGCAGGAAGCCGAGCGCCGCGAACGGATCGAGCGCGCGCAGGATCGCGGGCGCGTCGACGATGTGCCACAGGCCGGTCGCCGCGAGCACCGCGAACCAGACGAGGATGACCGGGCCGAACGCCTTGCCGACCTTGTCGGTGCCGTGGCGCTGGACGAGGAAGAGGCCGACGAGAACGCCGATGGAGATCGGCACGACCCAGTGCTTCAGCTGCGGCGAGAACACCTCGAGCCCCTCGGCCGCGCCGAGCACCGAGATCGCCGGCGTGATGACGCTGTCGCCGTAGAAGAGCGCCGCGCCGAAGACGCCGATCAGGAGCAGCGCGTTGCGCCGCCGCGGCGTGTCGCCCGCGGCGCGCATCGCGAGCGCCGAGAGCGCCATGATCCCGCCCTCGCCGCGGTTGTCGGCGCGCAGGATGAGCATCACGTACTTCAGCGTGACGACGAACATCAGGCCCCAGAGCAGCGCCGACACCGCGCCGATCAGGTGGTGCTCGTCGAGCGGCACGCCGGTCGCCGGGCTGAACACCTCCTTCATCGTGTAGAGCGGGCTCGTGCCGATGTCGCCGTAGACGACGCCGAGCGCGCCGAGCGCCATCGGCCCGAGGCCGTGCCTGTGCACGTCCTGCTCGCTGGTTGGCAGCGTGGTCGCGGTCACGGCACGAACCGGTAGCCGATGCCGGTCTCGGTGACCAAGTGCACCGGCTTGGCGGAATCGCCTTCGATCTTCTTGCGCAGAGTGGCCATGTAGACGCGCAGGTAGTGGCTGTCCTCCGCGTGCCCCGGCCCCCACACCGCCTGCAGCAGCTGCCGGTGCGTCAGCACGCTGTGCGGATGCGCCGCCAGGTGCGCGAGCAGCCGGTACTCGATCGGCGTCAGGTGGACGGGCTCGCCGCCGCGCTCGACGCTGCGGTGGGCGCGGTCGATGCGCACGTCGCCGAACTCGAGCACCGTCTCGCCGCCGGCGCCGAGCGTCCGCGCGCAGCTGCGCCGGCGCGCGCTCGGCGCC
>JASLGD010000281.1 GCA_030150305.1 Caldimonas sp.
ACGCGAGGCGCCGCCGCGCGCGCAGCTGCTCGAGCAGCACGAGGATCTGCGCCTGCACGCTGACGTCGAGCGCGGAGACCGGCTCGTCGGCGAAGACGAGGTCGGGCCCGAGCGCGAGCGCGCGTGCGATGCCGATCCGCTGGCGCTGCCCGCCCGAGAACTCGTGCGGGTAGCGGCGCGCCGCGGCCGCGGGCAGGCCGACCTCGTCGAGCAGGCGCACGACGTTCGCCTCGACCGCGCTGCCGCGCGCGATGCCGTGGACGCGGATCGGCTCGCCGATCGCGTCGACGATCCGCTGCCGCGGATCGAGCGCCGACGCCGGATCCTGGAAGACGATCTGCAGCCGCCGACGCAGCGCGCGCAGCGTCGACGACGACGCGGCCGCGACGTCGATGCCGTCGAAGCGGACGCTGCCCGCGTCCGCCGCGACGAGCCGCAGGCACGCCCGCGCGACCGTCGATTTGCCGCAGCCCGATTCGCCGACGATGCCGAGCGCCTCGCCGCGCGCGACGTCGAACGAGACGCCGTCGATCGCGCGCACCGCGACCGTCTTCGGCAGCGGCCAGCCGCGCCGTTCCCGGAACGTCTTGCCGAGGCCGCGGACCTCGAGCAGCGTGTCGGCGGCGCTCACGATGAGACCGGCGCGCGCACCCAGCAACGCACCTGGTGCATCGGTGCGTCGGCGAGCGGCGCGAGCGGCGGCCGCTCGGCGCAGCGCGCGACGCGAAGCGCGCAGCGCGACTGGAAGCGGCAGCCGCTCGGCATCTCGGGCAGGCCGGGCACCTGGCCCGGGATCGGCGCGAGCGCATGCGACGACCGATCGACGCGCGGCATCGCCGCCAGCAACGCCTCGCTGTAGGGATGCGTCGGCCGGCGGAAGAACTCCTCGACCGGTGCGGTCTCGACGACGTCGCCGCCGTACATCACCATGACGCGGTCGGCGACCGAAGCGACGACGCCGAGGTTGTGCGTGATCAGCAGCACGGCGAGGCCTTCGCGGCGCTGCAGGTCGGCGAGCAGCGCGAGCACCTGCGCCTGGATCGTGACGTCGAGCGCGGTCGTCGGCTCGTCGGCGATCAGCACCTTGGGCGCGCACGCGAGCGCGATCGCGATCATCACGCGCTGGCGCATGCCGCCCGAGAACTGGTGCGGGTAGGCGTCGAGGCGCTCGGCGGCGGCAGGAATGCGGACGAGCTCCATCAGTTCGAGCGAGCGTCTGCGCGCGTCGCTCCTGCCGATGCCGCGATGCTCGACGAGCGACTCGGCGATCTGGAAGCCGACCGGCAGCACCGGGTTCAGCGACGTCATCGGCTCCTGGAACACCATGCCGATGCGATCGCCCCGCATCGCCTGCATCTGCGCGTCGGACGCTCCCGTCAGTTCGACGCCGTCGACGACGATGCGGCCGCTCGTGACGCGGCCGACGCCCGAAGGCAGCAGCCCCATCACCGAGAGCGCGGTCAGGCTCTTGCCGCAGCCCGACTCGCCGACGAGCGCCAGCGTCTCACGGCGGTGCACGTCGAAGCTCACGTCGCGCACCGCTTCCAACCAGCGGCGCTCGATGCGGATCGCCGTCGTCAGTCCTTCGACGACGAGCGCCGGCGGCTCGCCGGCGGCGTCGGCACGCGCGTCGTCCGCTGCGGTCGCGACGCTCACTGCGGCGTCCTGGGGTCGGTCGCGTCGCGCAGGCCGTCACCGATCAGGTTGAGCGCGATCATGATGACGAGCAGCGCGATGCTCGGAAAGATCGAGAGCCACGGCGCGTCGAGCAGGTTGTCGAAGCCGTCGCGGATGATCCCGCCCCAGGTCGCGGTCGGCGGCGGCACGCCGAGGCCGATGAACGCGAGCGTCGACTCGGTGCGGATCGCGGCCGCGAACCAGAGCGAGCCCATGACGACGACCTCGTCCAGGATGTTGGGCAGCACGTGCATGAACATGATGCGCGAGTCGCCGAAGCCGAGCGAGCGGCACGCGTCGACGAAGTCGCGCTCCTTCATCGCGAGCGTCGACGCGCGCGCGACGCGGACGAACGCGGGCACCGCCGTGATCGCGATCGCGAGGATCAGGTTGGTGAGGCTCGCGCCGAGCACCGCGACCAGGATGAGGCCCATGATGAGCTGCGGGAAGCTGAGCAGCACGTCGGTGAGTGCGGTGATCACGCGGTCGACGACGCCGCCGAAGTAGCCCGAGACGACGCCGACGACGGTCCCGGCGAGGACGCCCGCGAGCGTCGCGATCGCGCCGACGAAGAGCGAGATGCGCGCGCCGTAGATCACGCGCGACAGGACGTCGCGACCGAAGTCGTCGGTGCCGAACAGGTGCGCTGACGACGGTGGCTCGAGCTTGAGCAGGACGTCCTGCGCGTTCGGGTCGTACGGTGCCAGCCACGGTGCGGCGATCGCCATCGCGACCATCGCGAGCGCGAGGACGAGCCCGATCGCGAGGCCGCCCGAGCGCGTCGCGCGCTGCCACGCCGACGGCGCGGCGACGACGACGGGTGCGGCCGCGCTCATCGACGAGCCTCCGTGCTGCGCGCTGCGGCGCGGGCCCCCTTCGCGGCGGCCGGGCGGGGGCTCATGCCGCCTTCACCCGCGGATCGACGAGCCCGTAGGTCAGGTCGGTGAGGATGTTGGCGACGACGACCGCGAGCGCGGTCACGACCATCAGCCCCTGCAGCAGGCTGTAGTCGCGCAGGTTGAGCGCCGAGACGATCAGCTTGCCGAGGCCGGGGCGGTTGAAGACGATCTCGGTGAGCACCGCGTTGCCGATCAGCACGCCGAGGTAGAGGCCGATCACGGTGACGATCGGGATCAGGACGTTGCGCAGCGCGTGGCGCCAGACGACGAGCCTCATCGGGAGGCCCTTGGCGCGCGCGGTGCGGACGTAGTCGTCGGAGAGCGCCTTCAGCATCCCCGAGCGCGTGACGCGGGTGACGTACGCGACCATGATGAGGCCGAGGTTGATCGACGGCAGCGCGAGCGCGCGCAACCGCGCGACCGGATCGGTCGACGACGTGACGGTCGAGAGGACCGGGAACCAGTGCAGCTGCACCGCGAACGCGATCAGCAGCAGGATCCCCGAGACGAACGCCGGGAACGACAGCCCGGCGAGC
>JASLGD010000548.1 GCA_030150305.1 Caldimonas sp.
CTCAGCCGGCATCGCTCGCTCCCTTGCCGCGCACGAGCGCGAACAGCTGCGCGAAGATCGCCGGAGGCACCGCGCCGGGCGTCGCCTCGGCCGGCGTCGCCGGCGTCATCGTGTGCAGCGTCGTGATCGCGCTCGGCGTCACGCCGAGGACGAGCCAGCGGCGCTCGTCGCCGCTGCCGACCTCGACGGTGACGATCCGCTGCGAGGTCGAGAGCGGCAGCATCGCGACGCTCTTCATGACGCCCGCGCCGCCGGCGGTGCCGAGCGGCGTGCGCTTCAGCAGCCACAGCGCGAACGGAATCGCCGCGACGATCACGACGAACCACAGCAGCGCGCTCAAGCCCGGCATGGTGCCCCCACGCTCCCTTCGGTCGCTGCCCCCCGGTGGGGCGCGGCCGGCCCTGGGGCGGCCCGGCGGCCGGCCGGCATCTTCGATGCAGGCATCTGTCAGCCGCGGCTCAGGCGCCGCATCCGCTCGCTCGGCGTCACGATGTCGGTCAGGCGGATGCCGAACTTCTCGTTGACGACGACGACTTCGCCCTGCGCGATCAGGTAGCCGTTGACGAGTACGTCCATCGGCTCGCCGGCCATCGCCTCGAGCTCGACGACCGAGCCCTGCGCGAGCTGCAGGATGTTCTTGATCGAGATCCGCGTCCGGCCGAGCTCGACGGTGAGCTGGACCGGGATGTCGAGGATCATGTTGATGTCGTTGCCCGCGGTCGAGCCGGTCGTCGGCGCGAACGTCGCGAACGACGCCGGCGAGACCTGCTCGGCGGCGGCGTGCACTTCGAGCGCCGGCTCGCCGCGGCCATCGGCGGCGGCCCATTCGGCGGCCGCGGGATCGTCGGGAAGAGCGCCCGGGGTGTTCTGGTCACTGGACATTGGTTTCTCCGAGCCAGCTTTCGCGCGAGCCGGCGAGCAGTTGATCGACCTTGAGCGCGTAGCGTCCGTTCGACGTCCCGTAGTGGCAATCGAGCACCGGCACGCCGGCGACCTTGGCCTGGATCGACTGGCGCAGGTCGAGCTCGATGAAGTCGCCCGCCTTCAGCGCGAGCAGCTGCTCGACGGTCGCGGGCGCCTGCGCGAGCTCGGCGATGAGCTCGACCTCGGCGGCCTGGATCTGCTGCGTCATCAGGTTGATCCAGCGGCGATCCGGCGCGAACGACGTGCCGTGCATCGTCGAGTAGAGAACGTCGCGGATCGGCTCGAGCGTCGCGTACGGAATGCAGAAGTGGATCGTCCCGCTCGCCTCGCCGATCTCGAGCGTGAACGACGTCGAGACGACGATCTCGGACGGTTGCGCGACGTTGGCGAACTGCGGCTGCATCTCGGCGCGCTGGTAGTCGAGCTCGAGCGGGTAGATGCCGTCCCAGGCGCGCTTGTAGTCGGCGATGACGACGTCGCACAGGCGCCGGATGACGCGCTGCTCGGTGGCGGAGAAGTCGCGGCCTTCGATCCGCGTCGGGTACTTGCCGGCGCCGCCGAAGAGCGCGTCGATCACCGCGAAGACGAGCGGCGGATCGCAGATGACGAGGCCGAGCCCGCGCAGCGGCTTGACGGAGACGATGTTGAAGTTGGTCGGCGACGCGATCTCGCGGAGGAACGCGCTGAACTTGTGGACGTGCATCGGCCCGATCGAGACCTCGGGGCTCTTGCGGATGAAGCCGAACAGGCCGGTGCGGATGTTCTTCGCGAAGCGCTCGTTGATGATCTCGAGCGCGGGCATCCGCGCGCGCACGATCCGGTCCTGGTTGACGAGGTCGTAGCTGCGAACGCCGGCCTCGACGGCCTGCTCGACCGGGGCCGCGTCGGCCTCGTCGGCGATGCCCTGGAGCAGCGCGTCGACTTCGTCCTGCGTCAGGATCTGGTCGTTCATCGCATCGCCGTCTACTGGATGATGAAGGTCGAGAAGTGCACGCGCACGATCGGGTTGTGGCCGCCGCTGCTGCGCCGCGCCTTCGGCTTCGATGCCGCGGCTGCCACGGCGCTCGCGGCGTCGCTCGCCGCCGCCGTCACCGGCTCGGGCGCCGCGACCTCGATTCCCATCGGCCGCGCCGCTTCGCGCAGGATCTCCTGCGCGAGCAGCTCCTTGCCCTCGCGGTACATCAGCTCCTTGGCCGTCTTGTTGGCGAGGACGAGCAGGATCGCGTTGCGGATCGCCGGCATGTACGCCTTGATCTGCTCGCCGGCGGCGTTGCTCTCGACTTCGAAGGTGACGCCGATCTGCGCGTAGCGGTCGGCGTCGCGGTCGGCGAGGTTGACGATGAACGGGTCGAGCGGCAGGTAGATCGGAGCGTTCTTGGGATCGATGTGCGACGACGTCGCCGCTGCGCTTTCGCTCGTCTGCGCGTCGTCGTCGGCCGCAGCGGCGGCGCGCGCGGCGCGCTGCTTGACGAAGACGATCGCGGCCGCGGCGATCGCCAGCAGCAGAACGAGCACGACCAAGCCGATGACCAGGATCTTCTTCTTGGGGCGCCGGGCCGGCGCGGCGTCGGCGGCCGGCTCGGCCATCACTGCAGACATCGAAGCTCCTTCATGCGCCCGGCGAGCGATCCGCGCTGCCGCGCCGGCTGCCGCATCGCTCTCGTTGCCGGCAAATTATGGAAACCGGCCCCCCGCGGGAAGCGGCGATAAGCGAGGCTTTTCGCCGCCAGTCGGGGGCCCCGTCAGGCGTAGACGTCGAGGCCGCCGGCGGCGATCCGGCGCTGCGCGACGCGCGCCGGCGCGGCGGCTGCGGCCGTCGCGCCGATCGTCGGCCGTCCGCGCGCATCGCTGCCGTCGTCGTCGCCGCGCGCGCGGCTGCCCGCGTGCTGCGAGACGCCGCCGCCGGCGAGCGTCAGGCCGGCGTCGCGCAGCGCGCTGGCGAGCTCGGGCAGGCCCTGCTCGATCGCATGACGCGTCGCCGCGAGGTCGGCGCCGAAGTCGATCCGTGCGGTCGCGCCGTCGACTTCGATGCGGATCGAGACCGGCCCGGTCTCGACCGGACGCAGGTGCAGCTCGGCGTGCTGGACGCCGTCCTTCGCGAGCACGCTGACCTGGACGCCGAGCGCTGCGGCGAAGTCGGGCGAATCGATCGGCGTCGCGAGCGCGACCGTGGTCGCCGGAGCGGTGGCGTCGCGCGCTTCGCCTGCGGTCGCTGTCACCTGCGCGGTGGCGAGCGCGGTCGCCGTGGCCTCCGGTGCGCTTGTGCCGTGCGCCGGCTCGGCGGTTCGCGCGGCGATGCCGAGCGCGCTCGCGAACGTCGTCTCGCCGTGCAGGGCGACCGCGGGCGCGCCGTGGCCTGGGGTCGCGGCGACGCGTTCGCCGGCCGTCGAGGCGGCCGGC
>JASLGD010000382.1 GCA_030150305.1 Caldimonas sp.
ACCAGCTGTTGGTGGACGCGCTGCTCGGCGTGCGGCGAAACGGCGATCGGCTTCGTCTCGAGCCGCTTCTGCCGAGCGATTGGCCCGGCTTCGAGTTGCGCTACCGGCATGGCGCATCGACCTACGAGTTCCGCTGCCGACGCGCCGGGCCTGATGAAGCCGCGATCGTCCGCATCGACGGCATGCCGTCGACCGATGGCACGATTCCACTTCACGACGACGGCCGCACGGTCGCCGTCGAGGTCGTGGTACCGAGGCACGGCGGGCCCACGCAAGTCTGACCGCCTTGGAGGAACCCCATGCAACTCGGAATGATCGGCCTCGGGCGAATGGGCGCAAACATGGTGCGCCGGCTGCAGCAGCGCGGACACGAGTGCGTGGCGTTCGATATGAATCCCGCGGCGATCGCGGCCGCGGCGAAGGATGGCGCGGTCGGCGCGGCGTCGCTTCAGGAGCTCGTCGCCAAGACGAGCGCGCCGCGGGCGATCTGGATGATGGTCCCGGCCGCAGTCGTCGACCAGGAGCTCGACAATCTGCTTCGGCTTCTCGAGCCGGGTGACGTCGTCATCGACGGCGGCAACTCCTACTACCGCGACGACATCCGCCGCGGCGCGAAGCTCGCCCGATCGGGGCTGCATTACGTCGATGTCGGCACGAGCGGCGGCATCGCCGGTGAAGAGCGCGGCTACTGCCTCATGATCGGCGGCGAGCCCGAGGTCGTCGAGCGCCTGACCCCCATCTTCGTCGCCCTCGCGCCGGGTGTCGAAGCCGCGCAGCGCACGAGCGGGCGGAGCGGCGCCCCGTCGCGCTCGGAGCAGGGCTTTCTCCACTGCGGTCCGCACGGTGCCGGCCATTTCGTGAAGATGGTCCACAACGGCATCGAGTACGGGTTGATGGCCGCTTATGCCGAGGGCCTCAACATCCTGAAGAACGCCGACGTCGGATTGAGAGAGCATGCCGCCGACGCCGAAACGAGTCCGCTGCGGCAGCCGGAGTTCTATCGCTACCAGATGAACCTCGCAGAGATCACCGAGCTGTGGCGGCGCGGCAGCGTCGTCAGCTCCTGGCTGCTCGACCTGACGGCCGGCGCGCTGCGGCAGGACCCGCAACTCGCGGCCTACAGCGGCCGCGTCTCGGACTCGGGCGAAGGCCGCTGGACGATCGAGGCCGCGATCGACGAAGGCGTCCCCGCCCACGTGCTCAGTGCCGCGCTCTTCGACCGCTTCGGCTCGCGAGGCGCCGGCGGATTCGCAGGCCAGGTGCTCTCGGCGATGCGCCATGCGTTCGGCGGCCACCTCGAGAAGCCGCCGGAGAAGGCGCCATGAGCGCGGGCGCCGCAAGGGCCGCCGGCGCATCGGCGGCATCGCGAGGCGCAGCTGCGACTCGTTCCGATGCTCTCGTCGTCTTCGGCTTCACCGGGGACCTTGCGAACAAGATGATCTTCCCGGCCCTGTATGCGATGGTCCGGCGCGGGACGCTCAACGTGCCGGTGATCGGAGTGGCGTCGACGCGCCTCGCTGCCGACGAGGTGAACGCGCTCGTCCGCAAGAGCGTCGAGGCAGGCGGCGCCGTCGATGGCGCAGTGCTCGACAAGCTGCTCTCGCTCGTTCGCTACGTCAGCGGCGATTACCGGAACCCCGCGACCTTCGCGGCGCTGAAGTCGGCGCTCGGCGGCGCGCAGAGTCCCGCGCACTACCTCGCGATCCCGCCGATCCTCTTCGAGACGGTGATCAGGAGCCTCGGCGACGCGGGCCTCGCGACGGGCGCGCGTGTGATCGTCGAAAAGCCCTTCGGCCGCGACCTCGCCTCTGCAATCGAGCTCAACGGCGTTGCTCGCTCCGTGTTCGCCGAAGAGGCGATCTTTCGCATCGACCACTATCTCGGCAAGGAGGCGATCATGAACCTCCTCTACTTCCGCTTCGCCAACGCCTTTCTCGAGCCGATCTGGAATCGCCACCATGTCGCGAGCGTGCAGGTGACGCTCGCCGAGGATTTCGGCATCGGCGAGCGCGGCGGCTTCTACGAGAGCGCGGGCGCGCTGCGCGACGTGGTCCAGAACCATCTCTTCCAGATCGTCGCCCTGCTGGCGATGGAGCCGCCGTCGACTCCGGGCGTGCTCGCGACGCAGAGCGAGAAGGCGGCGGTCTTCCAGGCCATGCGGCCGCTCGACGCCGCCGACCTCGTGCGCGGGCAGTACGACGGCTACCGTCGCGAGAAGAACGTGGCGCCGGATTCGGACGTCGAGACGTTTTGCGCGCTGCGCCTCTTCATCGACTCTTGGCGGTGGTCCGGCGTGCCGTGGTATCTGCGCGCCGGCAAATGCTTGCCGACGAGCGCCGTCGAGGTGCTCGTGCGCCTGCAGCCGCCTCCGCAACGGCTCTTCGACGATTCGCCCCGCACGGCGCTCGACAGCAACTACATCCGCTTCAAGCTGCAGCCGACCTCGGCCGTGGCGCTGGCAGCGCGAGTGAAGCTGCCCGGCCCTGGGTTCAGCGGACAGCGCGGCGAGCTCTACCTGTGCGAGGACCTGCAGGGCGAGGAGCCGTCGTACGAGCGCCTCCTAGAGGATGCGATGGCGGGCGACGGCTCGCTCTTCGCCAGTCAGGACGCGGTCGAGGCCGCATGGGCGGTCGTCGACCCCGTCCTCGCCGACCACGCGCCAGCGCTGCCCTACCCGCGCGGCAGCTGGGGACCGCCGCAAGCCGACGCGCTCATCGCCGCCGACGGTGGTTGGCACGACCTCGGCCCCGAAGCGCCTCCATCGCCGTGCCGCTGACGCCCGCGAAACGCAAGACGGTGATGGACAGAGACTCGATCCCGACGCAGCCGACCGTGGCCAACGTCGTCTTCCTCCTCGACGTCGACAACACGTTGCTCGACAACGACCGCATCGTTGCCGACCTGCGCGAGCACCTCGTCCGCGAGTTCGGCGCGGTGAGCGCCGACCGCTACTGGGCCGAGTTCGAGACCTTGCGCAGCGAGCTCGGCTACGCCGACTACCTCGGCGCGCTGCAGCGCTACCGCGCGGACATCGAGGCGAGCGGTCCGGACGCGCACAAGCTGCTCGCGATGTCGAGCTTTCTCGTCGACTATCCGTTCGCCGAGCGGCTCTACCCGCAGGCGCTCGACGTCGTCGCCCGTCTCGGCCGGCACGGGCCCACGGTGATCCTCTCCGACGGCGACGTCGTCTTCCAGCCGCGCAAGATCGAGCGCTCGGGGATCAGGGCCGCCGTCGACGACCGCGTCCTCGTGTTCATCCACAAGGAACAGATGCTCGACGTCGTCGCGCATCATTTTCCGGCGCGTCGCTACGTGATGGTCGACGACAAGGAACGCATCCTCGCGGCGATGAAGTCGGTGTGGGGCGAGCGACTCGTCACCGTCTTTCCGCGCCAGGGCCACTACGCGCGCGATCCAGCCAACGCCGGGCGTTACCCGAGCGCCGACTGCACGGTCGAGCGCATCGGCGAGTTGCTCGCCGTCGACCTCGACGCGCTGCTCGGCACCGCTTACACGGAGAAGCCATGAACCGCAACACCCGCACCCTGCACGAGCTCGGCCAGGCGCTCTGGATCGACAACATCAGCCGCGACATGCTTGCCGACGGCACGCTCGCGCGCTACATCGCCGAATATTCCATCACGGGCCTGACCTCGAACCCGACCATCTTCGAGAAGGCGATCGGAGCCGGCAGCGCCTACGACGCGCAGATTGCCGAGCTGGCGCGCGGCGGCGAGTCCGGCGAGGAGCTCTTCTTCTCCCTCGCGATCGACGACCTCGCGCGCGCCGCCGATCTGTTCCGGCCGGTCCACGACGGCAGCGGCGGCGTCGACGGCTGGGTCTCGCTCGAGGTCTCGCCGCTCCTGGTCGACGACACGCGAAGGACGATCGACGTCGCGGCGAGGCTGCACGCGCAGGTGTCGCGGCCGAACGTGTTCATCAAGATCCCGGGCACGCCGGCGGGCGTTGCGGCCATCGAGGAATCGATCTTCGCCGGCGTCCCGATCAACGTCACCCTCCTCTTCTCGCGCGAGCAGTACCTCGCCGTCGCCGACGCCTACCTGCGCGGCATCGAGCGGCGCATCGCCAAGGGCCTCGATCCGAAGGTCGAGTCGGTGGCGTCGATCTTCGTCAGCCGCTGGGACACGGCAGTCAAGGACAAGGTGCCCGCGGCGCTGCAGAACAAGCTCGGCATCGCCATCGCCGGGCGCGTCTACAGGGCCTACCGCGAGCTGCTCGCATCGCCGCGAGCGAAGCGGATCGTCGCCGCCGGCGCGCATCCGCAGCGGCTTCTCTGGGCCTCGACCGGCACCAAGGATCCGGCCGCGTCCGATACGCTGTACGTCGAGGCACTCGCCGCGCCCGACACCATCGACACGATGCCCGACAAGACGCTGCTCGCCTTCGCCGACCATGGCCGCATCGCTGCGCCGATGGCGGTCGACGGCGGCGACGCCGAAGCGACGATCGCCGCGATCGCCGGCCAAGGCGTCGACGTCGACGCGATCGCGGCGCAGCTGCAGAAGGAAGGCGGCGCCTCGTTCGCGAAGTCGTGGGACGCTCTTCTCCGGGGCCTGCGCGACAAGACCGCGCGGCTCGCCGGAGCGCGCGCGGCATGAGCGGCCGTGTCGACGAGCGTGCGGCGTGGCGCGCCCTCGCCGCCCACCACCGCGTCCTCGGCGAACGCCACCTGCGCGAGCTGTTCGCCGAAGACCCCGCGCGCGGCGAGCGCCTCGTGGTCGATGCGGCAGGGCTGCATCTCGACTACTCGAAGAATCGCGTCAGCGACGAGACGATCCGCCTGCTCGTCGATCTCGCGCGCGAGTGCGGCCTTCGCGAGCGCACCACGGCGATGTTCCGCGGCGATGCGATCAACACGACCGAGAAGCGCTCCGTTCTGCACGTCGCTCTCCGAAAGCCCGCCAGCGAGACGCTCGTCGTCGACGGCGTCGACGTCGTCGCCGAGGTGCACGGCGTGCTCGAGCGCATGACCGCGTTCGCCGAGTCGGTGCGCGACGGCCGTTGGCGCGGCCACACCGGCGAGCGCATCCGCAACGTCGTCAACATCGGCATCGGCGGCTCCGACCTCGGGCCGGTGATGGCGTACGAGGCGCTGCGCTTCTACAGCGACCGCGCGCTGACGGTGCGATTCGTCTCCAACGTCGACGCCACCGATCTCGTCGAGGCGACGCACGACCTCGACCCCGCGGCGACGCTCTTCATCGTCTGCTCGAAGACGTTCACGACCCTCGAGACGCTCACCAACGCGCGCGCCGCGCGCGACTGGATCGTCGAGCGGCTCGGCGAAGAGAAGGCCGTGGCGCGCCACTTCGTCGCCATCTCGACCAACGCCAAGGGCGTCGCCGAGTTCGGCATCGCGCCGGAGAACATGTTCGGCTTCTGGGACTGGGTCGGCGGTCGCTACTCGATGGACTCGGCCATCGGTCTGTCGACGCTGATCGCCGTGGGGGGCGAGCACTTTCGCGCGATGCTCGCGGGCTTTCACGCGATGGACGAGCACTTCCGCTGCGCGCCCATCGAGGCGAGCATGCCAGCCCTGCTCGGCTTGCTCGCGATCTGGAACAACGACTTCCTCGGCGCGTCGACGCTCGCGGTGCTGCCCTACGAACAGTACCTGAAGCGCCTGCCCGCGTACCTGCAGCAGCTGACGATGGAAAGCAACGGCAAGCACGTCCAGCTCGACGGCGCGCCGGTCGGCGTCGACACCGCGCCGGTGCTCTGGGGCGAGCCCGGCACGAACGGGCAGCATTCGTTCTACCAGCTCATCCACCAGGGCACGCGGCTCGTGCCGTGCGACTTCATCGGCTTCGCGCAACCGCTCCACTCGCTCGGACGCCAGCACGACCTGCTGATGGCCAACCTCTTCGCGCAGAGCGAGGCGCTCGCGTTCGGCAAGACCGCCGACGAGGTCGCCGCCGAGGGCACGCCGCCCGAGCTCGTGCCGCATCGCGTCTTCGCGGGCAACCGGCCGAGCAACACGCTGCTTGCCGATCGGCTGACGCCGCACGCGCTCGGCGCCCTCGTCGCCTTGTACGAGCACAGCGTCTTCGTGCAGGGCGTGATCTGGAACATCGACTCGTTCGATCAGTGGGGAGTCGAGCTCGGCAAGGTGCTCGCTCAGCGCGTCGGCGCCGAGCTCGCGAGCGCGACCGAGCCGCCGCTCGCGCACGACAGCTCGACCAACGCGCTGATCCGCCGCTATCGCCGCCGCCGCGACGCCGGCGCGGCGCCCTGAACCACGCGAGGCGCGACCCATGGCCACCCGCATCGATCCCCTCGCCGGCAAGCCGGCACCGGCAGCGTCGCTGGTCGACGTCGCGCGGCTCGTCACCGCGTACTACACCGGCGTTCCCGATCCGCAGGTCGCGGCGCAGCGCGTCGCCTTCGGCACCTCGGGCCACCGCGGCTCGTCGCTCGAGCTCTCGTTCAACGAGCACCACGTGCTCGCGATCACGGAGACGATCTGCCGCTACCGCGAAAAGGAAGGCATCGACGGGCCGCTCTTCCTCGGCATCGACACGCACGCGCTCTCCAAGCCGGCGGCGGCGAGCGCGCTCGAGGTGCTCGCGGCGCACGGCGTCGATGTCATGCTCGCCGAAGGAGACGAGTACACGCCGACGCCGGCCGTCTCGCACGCGATCCTGTGTCACAACCGCGGGCGCACGAGCGGCCTCGCCGACGGCATCGTCGTCACGCCTTCGCACAACCCGCCCGACAGCGGCGGCATCAAGTACAACCCGCCCAACGGCGGGCCGGGCGGCGTCGAGATCACCAGCTGGGGGCAGACAGTGGCCAACGGCCTGCTCGAGCACGGTCTCGCCGGCGTCAAGCGCATCGGCCATGCGCAGGCGCTGCGCGCAGCGACGACGCACCGGCATGACTACCTCGGCAGCTACGTCGCCGATCTCGGCAGCGTCATCGACTTCCCCGCGATCTCCGCCGCCAAGGTGCGAATGGGAGTCGACCCGCTCGGCGGCGCAGGGGTGCACTACTGGGCGCGGATCGCCGAGCGCTACGGCATCGACCTGACCGTCGTCAGCGAGGAGGTCGACCCGACCTTCCGTTTCATGACGCTCGACTGGGACGGCAAGATCCGCATGGACCCGTCGTCTCCGTACGCGATGCAGCGGCTGCTCGCGATCAAGGACCGCTTCGACGTCGCCTTCGCGTGCGACACCGACCACGACCGGCACGGCATCGTCACGCCGGCCGGCGGCCTGCTCGCACCGAATGCCTATCTGGCGACCGCGATCGACTACCTGTTCGCGCACCGGCCGCAGTGGGCCACGCGCGCCTCGATCGGCAAGACCGTCGTCAGCACCTCGTTGATCGACCGCGTCGCCAAGCGCCTCGGCCGCCGACTCTACGAAGTGCCGGTCGGCTTCAAGTGGTTCGTCGACGGGCTCTTCGACGGCTCGCTCGGCTTCGGCGGCGAAGAGAGCGCGGGCGCCTCGTTCCTGCGCACCGACGGCACGGTCTGGACGACCGACAAGGACGGCATCGTCCCCGCGTTGCTCGCCGGCGAGATCACGGCACGCACCGGCCGCGATCCTGGACGCGCGTACGAGGAGCTCGCCGCCGCCCTCGGCCGACCGTTCAGCGATCGCGTCGAAGCCGCGGCAACCGCCGAGCAGAAGGAGCGCCTCGCGGCGCTCGCGCCGGAGGCGCTCGGCGCGACCGAACTGGCCGGCGAGCCGATCGTCCAGGTGCTCTCGAAGGCACCCGGCGACGGCGCGCCGATCGGCGGCATCAAGGTGATGTCCGCGAGCGGCTGGTTCGCCGCCCGTCCCTCCGGCACGGAGGACATCTACAAGATCTACGCAGAGAGCTTCACGAGCGCGGAGCATCTGCAACGCATCCTGAAGGAAGCGCAGGCGGTCGTCGACCGGGCGATCGCGGCGCCGCCGGGACGAGGCGCCTGACCATGGACACGCGAACACTCGAGGAAACGGCTCGCGCGATGCTGAGCGGCGATCGCGGCCTGCTCGCAATGGACGAGAGCACGCCGACCTGCGATCGGCGCTTCGCAGCGCTCGGCATCCCGCAGACGGTCGAGATGCGGCGCGCCTATCGCGACATGATCGTGACGACGCCGAGCCTCGGCGAGAGCATCGGCGGCGCGATCCTCTACGACGAGACGATCCGGCAGCGCACCAACGCCGGCGTCCCGTTCGCCGAGGCGTTGCAGCAGGCCGGCATCGTTCCGGGCATCAAGGTCGACGCGGGAAGCAAGCCACTCGCCGGCTTTCGAGGCGAACAGGTCACGGAAGGTCTCGATGGCCTCCGCGATCGCCTCGCCGAGTACGCCGGCATGGGCGCGCGCTTCGCCAAGTGGCGCGCGGTGATCCGCATTGCCGACGCGACGCCGACGCGCGGCGGCCTCGTTGCGAACGCGCACGCGCTCGCGCGGTACGCGGCGCTCTGCCAGGAGGCCGGGCTCGTTCCGATCGTCGAGCCCGAGGTGCTGATGGATGGCGGTCACACGCTGCAACGCTGCCGCGAGGTCACCGAGGAGACCCTCGACATCGTCTTCGCGCAGTTGCGCGCGCAGCGCGTGCGCCTCGAGCGGATGCTGCTGAAGCCGAACATGGTGCTGCCTGGCGAAGACTGCGGCGACCAAAGCGACACGCCATCGATCGCGGCGGCGACGGTCGACACGCTGCTGCGCTGCGTGCCGGCCGCGGTGGCGGGAGTCGCGTTCCTGTCAGGTGGCCAGACGCCGCAGCTCGCCTCGGAGCGGCTGAACGCGATGAATGCCGCGTACGCCGGACGCCTGCCCTGGCCGCTGACGTTCTCGTTCGCGCGCGCGATCCAGCAGCCGGCGATGGAAGCCTGGCGCGGAGATCCAGCGAACGTTCCGGCCGCGCAGCACGCGCTGGCGCATCGCGCCGCGTGCAACCGTGCCGCCCGGCGCGGCCGCTACGACGCCGCGCGCGATGCGCCGGCGACGAACTGAACACCCATCGAAAGCCGCCCATGGCCTCCACGCTCGACGAGCTTTGCATCAACACCCTGCGCTTCCTGTCGGTCGACATGGTGCAGAAGGCCAACAGCGGGCATCCCGGCCTGCCGCTCGGCGCTGCGCCGATGGCCTACGTGCTCTGGACGCGCCACCTCCAGCACGACCCGGCGCATCCGCTCTGGCCCGATCGTGACCGCTTCGTGCTCTCGGCCGGTCACGGTTCGGCGCTGCTGTACAGCCTTCTGCACATGACCGGCTACGCGCTCTCGCTCGACGACCTCGAGCACTTCCGGCAGTGGGGCAGCAAGGCACCGGGGCATCCTGAGCGCGGCCACACGGCAGGCGTCGAGATCACGACCGGTCCCCTCGGCCAGGGGCTGGCCAACGCCGTGGGCATGGCGATCGCGGAGGCGCATCTGGCGGCGCGATACAACCGCGACGGGCACGTGCTTTTCAATCACCGGACGTGGGCCATCGTCAGCGACGGCGACCTGATGGAAGGCGTCGCTTCGGAAGCCGCGTCGCTTGCCGGCCATCTCCGGCTCGGCAAGCTCGTCTGCCTCTACGACAACAACTCGGTGTCGCTCGCGGCCGGCACCGACATCACCTTCTCGGAAGACCGGGCGAAGCGCTTCGAAGCCTACGGCTGGCAGACGATCGCAGTGGACGACGGCAACGACATCGCCGCGATCGATGCCGCGCTGAAGGCCGCCGAGACCGACACCGCGCGACCGACGCTGATCCTGGTGCGCACCCATCTCGGCTACGGCTCGCCCGAGCAGGACAGCTTCAAGGCGCACGGCTCGCCGCTCGGCGTCGAGGACGTGAGGAAGACCAAGGAGAGGCTCGGCTGGCCGACCGAGCCCGCGTTCCTCGTTCCCGATGCGGCGCGCGAGCATTTTCGCGCCGCCGTGCAGCGCGGCGGCGACGCCGAGCGCGACTGGAACGCGCGCCGCGATGCCTGGGCCGAGGCGTTTCCAGACCTCGGCCGCGAGCTCGAGCTGCGCTTGCGCGGCGAGCTGCCGCCCGATTGGGATCGCAGCGTTCCGACCTTTGCCGCCGACCCGAAAGGCATGGCGACGCGCGTTGCCGGCGGCAAGGTGATGAACGCGATCGCCGCCGCAGTGCCGGCGCTCTTCGGCGGTTCGGCCGACCTCGACCCCTCGACGCACACCGCGTTGAAGGGCCAGGGCGACTTCAATCCTCCGCTCGCAGCCGGCCAGGACAGCGAAGGCTCCGACAGCGGCGGCTGGAGCTACGCGGGCCGGAACCTCCACTTCGGCGTGCGCGAACACGCGATGGGCGCCATCGTCAACGGCCTCGCCGCTCACGGCGGCTTCGTCCCGTACGGCTCGACGTTCCTGATCTTCTCCGACTACATGCGTCCGTCGATCCGGCTCGCCGCGCTGATGGGCCTGCACGCGATCCATGTGTTCACGCACGACAGCCTCGCCGAGCGCGAGGCTGTCGTGCGTGAACACATGGATCACGTGCAGGCCCATCAGCGCCGCGAGCCGGATCGACGGACGCATGTAGTCGGAAAAGATCAGGAACGTCGAGCCGTACGGGATGAAGCCGCCGTGGGCGGCGAGGCCATTGACGATGGCGCCCATCGCGTGTTCGCGCACGCCGAAGTGGAGGTTTCGGCCGGCGTAGCTCCAGCCGGCACTGTCGGAGCCTTCGCAAGCTTGTGCATCAGATGCCGGCGGCGGGTTGAAGTCGCCCTGCCCTTTCAACGCGGTGTGCGCGGACGGGTCCAGGTCGGCCGAGCCGCCTGCCAGCGCGGGCAGGTGCGCGGCGATGGCGTTCATCAC
>JASLGD010000392.1 GCA_030150305.1 Caldimonas sp.
GGCCGTCGCTGCCGCCGCTGCCGGCGGGCGCCGCGATCTGGGTGCCGTCGTCGAGCACGAGCCGCGCCGTGCCGCCGTCGCGCTTCAGCGTCGCCGGCAGGAAATTCATGGCCGGCGAGCCGATGAAGCCGGCGACGAAGACGTTGGCCGGATGGTCGTAGAGCTCGAGCGGCGAGCCGACCTGCTCGATCCGGCCGTCCTTCATGACGACGATGCGGTCGCCCATCGTCATCGCCTCGATCTGGTCGTGGGTGACGTAGATCGAGGTCGTCTTCAGGCGCTGGTGCAACTCCTTCAGCTCGCTGCGCATCGCCACGCGCAGCTTGGCGTCAAGGTTCGACAGCGGCTCGTCGTACAGGAACACCTGCGGGTCGCGCACGATCGCGCGTCCCATGGCGACGCGCTGGCGCTGGCCACCCGAGAGCTGGCGCGGATAGCGCTCGAGCAGCGCCGTGAGCGCGAGGATCTCGGCCGCGCGCGAGACCTTCTGCTCGATCGTCGCCTTGTCCTTCTTCGCCAGCATGAGCGAGAAGGCGAGGTTCTGCCGCACCGTCATGTGCGGATAGAGCGCGTAGTTCTGGAACACCATCGCGATGTCGCGCTCTTTCGGCGGCACGTCGTTGACGCGGCGATTGCCGATCCGGATCTCGCCGCCGCTGATCTCCTCGAGCCCGGCGATCATGCGCAGCAGGGTCGACTTGCCGCACCCCGAAGGGCCGACGAGGACGGTGAACGAGCCGTCGGAGATGTCGATGTCGACGCCGTGCAGGACGGCGGTCTCGCCGAAGGTCTTGCGGACGGACTGGATGGTGACGCTGGCCATTGAGGGAAAACGCGGGTCGAAATCCCGCGCCCGGCGAGTATGGCGAGCCGCCGCCCTGCCGCCATGAGGGCAAACCGGTAGAGCGGCGGAGGGAACTCGCGAGCGGCACGCTACGATCGCCAGCTCCCGGGACGGAGGCCCTCGCGCATGAAGATCCTCATCACCGGCGGGGGCGGCTTCATCGGCTCGCGCCTCGCCTCCGCGCTGCTCGCACGCGGCCGCCTCGGCGGCGACGCGATCGAGCGCATCGTCCTCGCCGACCAGGTCGCGCCGCCGCCTCGGCTGGCGGGCGATCCGCGCGTCGCGACGCGGGTCGGCAAGCTCGACGAGCAGTGCGATGCGCTCGCGCGCGAACGCTTCGACGGCGTCTTCCACCTCGCCTCGGCGGTCTCCGGCGAATGCGAAGCCGATTTCGATCTCGGCCTGCGCTCGAACCTGGACACGACGCGCGCGTTGCTCGACGCGCTGCGCGCCGAGACGGCGCGCGGCGCGCGGCCGGCGCGGCTCGTCTTCTCGAGCTCGGTCGCGGTGTTCGGCCCCGATCCGTCGGTGCCGCTGCCGCCGCTCGTCGGGGACGACACGTTCACGGCGCCGAAGACGTCCTACGGCACGCACAAGCTGATGTGCGAGCACCTGATCGCCGACTACGCGCGCAAGGGCTACGTCGACGGCCGCTCGGCGCGGCTGATGACGGTCACCGTGCGACCCGGCCGGCCGAACGGCGCGGCGTCGTCGTTCTTCTCCGGCATCGTGCGCGAGCCGCTCGCCGGCGTCGAGGCGATCTGCCCGGTCTCGCCCGACGTCTCGCATCCGCTGACCTCGCCCGCGCGCACCGTCGAAGGCCTGATCGCGGTGTACGAGGCGAGCGTCGAGCAGCTCGGCGGCCGTCTTGCGCTGAACCTGCCGGCGCTGAACGCGACCGTCGCCGAGATGCTGGCAGCGCTCGAGGAGGTCGCCGGCCCGGAGGTGCGCGAACGCGTCCGCTTCGTGCGCGACGAGACGATCGCCGGCATCGTCGCCAACTGGCCGCGCGGCGCGACCGCAAAGCGCGCCGGGCAGCTCGGGCTCTTCGCCGAGAAGAGCTTCGCCGACATCATCCGCCGCTACATCGCCGACTGCCGCGCGTCTCCCGACGGCGAGCAGGCGCTCAAGGGGATCGATCCGCGCAGGGTGGGCGCATGAACCGCATCGATCTCGCAGGGCGCGTCGCCGTCGTCACCGGCGGCGCGCAGGGCATCGGCTACGCGATCGCCGAGCGCATGCTGGCCTCCGGCGCCGCAGTCTCGCTCTGGGACCTCGATGCCGGCAAGCTCGACGAAGCGAAGCGAACGCTCGGCAACGACGGCAAGGTGTTCGCCGAGCGCGTCGAGCTGACGAGCGACGCCGAGGTCGCCGCGGCGACGGCGCGAACGATCGCTGCCGCGGGCAAGATCGACATCGTCGTCAACAACGCCGGCATCACCGGCGGCAACGGCACGACGTGGGAGCTCGCGCCCGAGGTCTGGCGCCGCGTGCTCGAGGTCAACCTCGTCGCGCCGTACCTCGTCTGCCGCGCCGTGGTGCCGCACCTGATCGAGAACGGCTACGGCCGCATCGTCAACGTCGCCTCGATCGCCGGCAAGGAAGGCAACCCGAACGCATCGCACTACAGCGCGTCGAAAGCGGGGCTGATCGCGCTCACCAAGTCGCTCGCCAAGGAGCTCGCGACCAAGGGCGTGCTCGTCAACGCGATCGCGCCGGCAGCGGCGAAGACCGCGATGTTCGCGACCATGACGCAGCAGCACATCGACTTCATGCTCTCCAAGATCCCGATCGGCCGCTTCATCGACGTGCACGAGATCGCCGCGATGGTCGCGTGGATCGCGTCCGAGGACTGCTCGTTCACGACCGGCTCGGTGTTCGACCTCTCGGGCGGGCGGGCGACGTACTGAGCGAGCGCCGCGGGCGCGCCGTATGATGGTTCGTCGCCGCTTCGCGCTTCGAGCCATGACCACGCGCCCTCTTCTTGCCGCCGCGTTCGCGCTCGCCGCGGCGGCCCTCGCCGGCTGCGCCGGCGCGCCGGGCTCGTCGAGCCCGTCGAGCTCGCCGGCCACCCCCTCGTCGTCCGATTACGTCGTCGCTTCGCTCCAGCCGACGCGCGGCAACAGCGCAGCGGGAACGGTGTGGTTGTCGCAGGAGGGCGGCGACGTGCTCCTGCGCGGCCGCATCACCGGCCTCAAGCCGAACCAGGAGCACGGCTTCCACGTTCACGAGAAGGGCGACTGCTCGAGCGACGATGCGATGAGCGCCGGCGGCCATCTCAACCCCGGCGGCAAGCGCCACGGCCCGCCGAGCGGCGAGCACCATGCCGGCGACCTGCCGGCGATCAAGGCCGACGCGAACGGTGTCGCAACCGTGCGCGTGCGCGTCAGCGGAACGCTGATCGGCGCCGGCCCGGAGGACATCGCCGGCAAGGCGCTCGTCGTCCACGCCGCGCCCGACGACTACACGACGCAGCCGACCGGCAACTCCGGCGCGCGCATCGCGTGCGGCGTGATCGGCGTCGGCGTCGGCCGAGACGCGGCGGGCAACCCGGTTCCGATCCCGAAGGACCTGTAGCGGCCGTCGGCGCGGCGGCGCGCTCGCTGCGCACCCTCGCCGGCGTTGCAGCGATGACGGACGCACCGCGCGCATCCTCGCCAGCTCGTGCGCATGCGGCGCCCGCTCGCGGCGTCGTGCTCGCCGCCGTCGTGTTCATCGTCGCCGCGTCGCTGTTCGCGCTGCTCGCCGACGACGTCACGCGCGGCGCGGCGATCACCGTCGTCGACCGGCAGGTCGCGACGTGGCTGCACGAGCACGCGAGCGCGCCGCTCGTGACCGCGATGCGCGTCTGGACGCAGCTTCACTCGACGGTCGCGGTCGGCAGCTATGCCGCGGTCGCCACGCTCGTCCTCGCCGTCGAGCGCCGGTGGCGACGCGCGGCGCTCGTCGTCGTCGCGGTCGGTGGCGGCCTCGCGCTCAACGCGCTGCTCAAGCTCGCCTTCCACCGCGGCCGGCCGTCGTTCGACGATCCCTTCGTGACGCTCGCGACGTACAGCTTTCCGAGCGGCCACGTCGCCGGCAGCACGATCTTCTACGGCCTCGTCGTCGCCGCCGTGTTCGCACGGACGACGAGCGCGCGCTGGCGCGCACTCGCGGTCGTCGGCGCGCTGCTCGCGGTCGCGCTCGTCGCCTTCAGCCGCATGCTGCTCGGCGCGCATTTCCTGAGCGACGTCATCGCCGCGTTCGCCGAAGGCGCCGCGTGGCTCGCGATCAGCATCGGCGCCGTCGCCCTGCTTCGGCGCGAGCCGCGGCCTGCGACGATGCCGCGCTCGCCATGACGCGCTCGGTCGTCGTCCTCCTCAACGCCGCATCGGGCGGCGGCAACGACGATGCGCTCGCGCAGCGGATCGCGACGCTCTTCGACGCCGCCGGCGCGCGCGCCGAGGTCCGTCGCGTCGGCGGCGAGCGGCTCGCTGCCGAGCTGCGCGCCGCGATCGACCGCCGGCCCGATGCGATCGTCGCCGGCGGCGGCGACGGCACCGTCAATTCGGTCGCTGCTGCGCTCGTCGACGGTCCGATCGCGCTCGGCGTGCTGCCGCTGGGCACGCTCAACCACTTCGCCAAGGATCTCGGCCTGCCGCTCGAGCTCGACGCCGCGGTCGAGCGGATCGCGCGCGGCGAGGTGCGCCGCGTCGACGTCGGCGAGGTCAACGGTCGCGTGTTCGTCAACAACTCGAGCCTCGGCCTCTATCCCGACATCGTGCGCGAGCGCGAGCGCCAGCAGCGCCGGCTCGGCCGCGGCAAGTGGGCGGCGCTCGCGTGGGCGACGATCGGGGCGCTGCGGCGCTTCCCGTTCCTCGGCGTTCGCCTCCTGGTCGATGGCCGCGCGGCGTTTCGGCGAACGCCGTTCGTCTTCATCGGCAACAACGTCTATTCGATGGAGGGCTTCGCGATCGGCGAGCGCGCTCGCCTCGACGCGCGCTGCCTGAGCCTGTACGTCGTGCGCCGGGCCGGGCGGCTGAAGCTGCTCGTGCTCGCGCTGCGCGCCGTGTTCGGCAGGCTCCAGCAGGCGCGCGACTTCGACGCGCTCTGCGCCGCCGAGATCGAGATCGAGAGCAAGCGGCGGCGGCTGCGCGTCGCGACCGACGGCGAGATCACGCTGATGGCTCCGCCGCTGCGCTACCGTACCCGGCCGGCGAGCCTCGCGGTGATCGCCGGCGAACCTCCTGCGGCCTGATCGCGATGCGCACGCTCGTTCAACTCTCGGACCTCCACTTCGGCCGCACCGACCCGACGCTGATCGAGCCGCTGCTCGCGGCGGTCGCGGCGTCGAACGCCGACGTCGTCGCCGTCTCCGGCGACCTGACGCAGCGCGCGAAGGAGCGCGAGTTCGAGCAGGCGCGCGACTTCCTCGGCCGCATCGCGGCGCCGCGCGTCGTCGTCCCGGGCAACCACGACGTTCCGCTCTACCGCGTCTGGGAGCGCTTCTGGAGCCCGCTCGGCAAGTACCGGCGCATCGTGCAGGGCGACCTCGAGCCTTCGTACGTCGACGGCGAGATCGCGGTGATCGGCGTCAACACCGCGCGCTCGCTGACGTTCAAGGGCGGCCGCATCAACAAGGAGCAGATGGCGTCGATCGCGCGGCGGCTGAAGCCGCTCGGCGATGCCGTCACCAAGGTCGTCGTCACCCACCATCCATTCGACGTCCCCGACGAGACGGGCGACGTCGACGTCGTCGGGCGCGCGCGAGAGGCGATGGCGGTGTTCAGCGAATGCGGCGTCGACCTCCTGCTCTCCGGCCACTTCCACGTCAGCCGCGCGGGCGAGAGCTGGCGCGACGCGATCCCCGGCTACTCGGCCCTCGCGGTGCAGGCGGGGACGGCGACCTCGACCCGAGGCCGCGGCGAGGAGAACTCGTTCAACGTGCTGCGCGTTCAGCCGAGCGAGATCGTCGTCGAGCGCTGGACGTTCGATCGCGAGGCGCGCGCGTTCAGGCACGCGCGCAGCGAGCGCTTCGTTCGCGACGGCGAGCGCTGGCTCGAGCGCTGAGCGGGGGCGCGCTCAGCGCGCCGACTCCTGGTCCTGCAACAGCCGCCACATCACCTTGCCCGATCCCGACTTCGGCAGCGCGTCGACGAACTCGACGATCTTCGGCACCTTGTACGCCGCCATGTGCTCGCGCGACCAGGCGACGATGTCGTCGGCGGTCGTCTTGCCCCTGGCGTCGGCGCGCAGCACGACGACCGCCTTCACCGTCTCGCCTCGATAGGCATCGCGCGCGGCGATGATGCACGCCTCCTGCACCGCGGGATGCTTGTAGAGCAGCATCTCGACCTCGGCCGGCCAGACCTTGAAGCCGCTGGCGTTGATCATCCGCTTCAGCCGGTCGGTCATGAAGAAGTAGCCTTCGTCGTCCATCCGGCCGAGGTCGCCGGTGCGGAAGAACTTGCGGCCCTCGAACTCGATGAACGCCGCGGCGGTCGCCTCCGGATGCTTCCAGTAGCCGGTGAAGACCATCGGCCCGCGCGTGATGATCTCGCCCGTCTCGCCCGGCGGCAGCTCCTCGAGCGTGACCGGATCGACGACGCGCGAGTCGACCGCGAAGATCGGAATGCCGAGGCACTGCAGCTTGGCGCGCTCGGGCGGATTCGAATGGCTCGGCGCCGCGGTCTCGGTGAGGCCGTAGCCCTCGGCGAACGTGAGGCCGAACTCGTCGCGCAACCGCTCGGCGACCGCGTGCGGCATCGCCGCGCCGCCGCCGCTGATGCTGCGCAGGCTCGACAGGTCGAAGCTCTTGTAGTTGGGGCTGCCGAACAGGTCGATCACCATCGTCGGGATGCAGACCCAGTGCGAGATGCGGTGGTTCGAGATCAGCCGCCCGGCGAGCTCGCGGTCCCAGCGCGGCATCACGACGACGGTCGCGCCCGAATACACCGAGCCGAGCACGCTGTAGAGCATCCCGGTGATGTGGAACATCGGCACGACGCCGAGCACGATCGGCTCGGGTCCTCCCGCGTAGCCCCACTGGCCGCCGACGCAGTTGTGCATCAGCGTGCGGTGCGTGTGCATGCAGCCCTTCGGCAGCCCGGTCGTCCCCGACGTGTACGGCAGCAGCGCGAGGTCGTCGGGGCCGGCGCGCGGCGGCGTCGGCAGCAGCCGCTCGCCGATCGCGTCGAGCCAGCGCGTGCAGCCCGCCGGCAGCGGCGGGTCGCTGCGCAGCCATTCCTCCATCGTCGGCGACGGCGCGTCGGCTTCGGCGATCGCGCCGGCGGGCATCGTGTCGCTGTAGCGCGTCACGACGATCGCGCGCACGCGCTCGTGCGCGGGCACGGCCGCGTTCGCGGCCTCGACCACCGGCGCCAGGTCGGCACTGCAGATCACCGCCTTCGTTCCCGGGTCGCTGATGTAGTGCTGGAACTCGTCGGCCTTGTTCATCGGGTTGACCGGGACGACGACAGCGTCGGCGCGCAGCACGGCGTAGAGCGCGATCGGAAACTGCGGGCAGTTCTGCAGAAAGATGGCGACGCGGTCGCCGGCCTGCACGCCGGCGCGCTGCAGCCAGCCCGCGAGCGCCGTCGCCTGCTCGTGCAGCTCGCGATACGTCAGCGCGCGACCGAAGAAGAGGTACGCGGTGCGATCCGGGAAGCGGCGCGCCGTGACCTCGAGGTTGAACCAGAGCGAGGTCTCGGGGGCGATGACGGCGCGCGGCAACCGGCGCGGCCAGATCTTGAAGTGCGGTCGGTCCGCAGGAACCGTGAAGTCGGATTCGGAGGGCGTCGCCACGAAGAGTCCCGTCGTCGGAGGAACGACCGGTATAGCGAGCCGTGTCGCGAGCGGCTACCGCACCTTCCCGAAGGCGAGGCCGGCGTCCCAGCGCGAGCACCCGGCCGCGACGGCTTCAGTGCTCGCGTTGCCGTTTGCGTTGCAGGACGAGCGGGCAGTCGCCGGTGTTGCGGTACCGGGCTTCCTCGCACTTCTCGTCCTTGCAGACGTTGACCGCGAAGAAGCCGCCGCCGAGGCGAGTGCAGACCTCGGACGCGGTCTCCTCGTGGCGCGGCGGCGTGTACGCGTCGCGCGGCGGCTGCTGCGGCTGCGGCCGCGCCGTGCGGTCGTTCCCGTTCCCCTGCTGCTGCGCCGGCGGATAGCCCGGGACCGGAGTCGTCGCGCCGTTCTCGTAAGGACGCGACGTCGGGTAGCCGGCTGCGCTGCTCGCCGCCGAGTCCTCGACGCGCGGCACGGGCTTGCCCGGCGGACGCGTGCGTGCGGCGCTGGCGCCGGAATCGGCGGCCGCGGCGCGGTCGGCAACGGCCGGCTTCGTCGTGCCGTCGATCTTCGCCGCGGCGTCGGGCTTGCCTGGCGTTTCCGGCGGGTT
>JASLGD010000563.1 GCA_030150305.1 Caldimonas sp.
GCTCGAGGGCGCGCAGCAGCGTGCCGAGCTCGGCGTTGCTCGTGAACGCGGTGCGGCCGGCGTCGAACGCCGGCGTCGCGAAGCTGACCGCGGGCTCGGGAAAGCGCGCCGCGATCGCGGGCGGAACGCTCGGCGTCGGCAGCGGTGTGACGACGACGTTCGTCGGCGAGCGCACCGCGCCGCAGGCGCCGCCGGTCGCCGCCAGCGCTGCGCGCGCAGCCTCCGCGCCGACGGCGATCGCATCGCCGGTGCGCTCGCCGACGAACGTCGTCGTCACGCCGCTGCCGACGCCGAGCGTTCCGCCCGCGATCGCGGCGCGCTTTCCCGAGCCGGCGGTCAGCTTCGCGACGCCGGCGTTCGACGCCGGCCGCACCGCGTTCACGAGCAACGCCGAGCTCGGCACGCTGCTGCGCGCCCTCGAGCGCGGCACGTCGCTCGGCGAGCACGCGACCGACGTCCAGGTGCTCTCGCTCGGCGTCTCGCAACGCGGCGAGCCGATCGAGGCGATCGCGTTCACGCGGCCGTCGGCGTCGCCGATGATCGCGCACCGGCCGACCGTCGTCGTCCTCGCCGGCCAGCACGGCGACGAGCCCGCCGGCACCGAGGCGGCGATCGTCATCGCGCAGGAGCTCGCGGCGGAGCGGCTCGCGAACGTCCTCGAGCGCCTCGACGTGATCGTGCTGCCGCGCGCCAACCCCGACGGCGCCGCGGCGTTCACGCGCAACGCCGCCGACGGCACCGACATCAACCGCGATCACCTGCTGCTGGGCACGCCCGAGGCGCGCGCGATCGCCAAGCTGCTCGTCGACGTCGCGCCGATCGTCGTCGTCGACCTCCACGAATATCCGGTGAGCCCGCTGTTCACGGCGAAGTTCGGCGGCGTGCAGCGCTTCGACGCGTTGATCCAGTACGCCACGGTGGCCAACGAGCCCCCGTTCGTGACCAAGGCGGCCGAGGAGTGGTTCCGCGTTCCGCTCCTCGCCGGCCTGCGCAGCGCCGGAATCAGCGTCGACTGGTACGCGACGATGTCGAGCGACCCGAACGATCGCACGCTGGCGATGGGCAGCGTCGGGCCGCAGGTCGGGCGCAACGCCGCGGGCCTTCGCAATGCGGTGAGCCTGCTCGTCGAGACGCGCGGCGGCGGCCTCGGCCGCGTCGACCTGAAGCGACGCGTCTTCACCCACGTCACCGCCGTCCACAACGTGCTGACGAGCGCGGCGCGGCACGCCGACGACCTCGCCAAGCTGCGCCAGTTCGTCGACCGCGAGACGACCGCGCTCGCGTGCCGCGGCGAGGTCGTCCTCGAGGCGGCGCCGACGCCGAGCGAATACGCGACGTCGATGCTCGACCCGGCGACCGGCGAGGTGCGCCGACTCACCGTCTCGTGGCTGTCGGCGTTGCAGCTGCGCACGCTGAAGAGCCGGCCGCGCCCGTGCGGCTACTGGCTCGCCGAGAGCGAGGGCGAAGCGGTGCGTCGGTTGCGCCTGCTCGGCATCGAGGTGCAGCGCCTCGACGAGCTCGGCGAGCTGCGCGGCGAGAGCTTCCGCCTCGTCGCCCGCGAGCCGATCGACGCCGACGGCGCCTCGTCGGGCGCGGGCGCGGCGACGCGCCTCAAGGTGCAGACGCTGCCGACGCTGCTCGACGTCGCGGTCGGCAGCTACTACGTCTCGCTCGAGCAGCCGCTCGGCAACCTCGCGGTCGCCGCGCTCGATCCCGAGTCGCCGGCCGGCTTCGCCGCCAACGGAGTCGTCGCCGAGGTCGAGCACGAGGCGCGTATCCTCGGGCGCCCGGCGATCCGCACGACGGCCGTCCCGTAGCAGCGCTGTAAGGATCCGCGCCGTCGCGGCGACAGCGGATCCGGGAACCACGGAGAGCTCCGCATGGACATCGAAGCGACCGCGCCGGCATCCGCAGACGAGGTCGGCGCGCGCCCCGCGCGTCGCATCTACCGCCACCGGCTCGCGGTGCGCGTCATGCACTGGATCAACGTCGTGTGCATGACCGTGCTGCTGATGAGCGGCCTCAACATCTTCAACGCGCATCCGGCGCTGTACTGGGGCCACGAGTCGACGTTCGCGGCGCCGTGGATCTCGTTCGGCGCGCGCAACACGCCGAACGGTCCGGTCGGCTACACGCGCATCGGCAGCACCGAGTTCGACACCACCGGCGTGCTCGGTCTCTCGCCGACCGGCGACGACCACCATCCGACGGCGCGCGCCTTTCCTTCGTGGGCGACGGTGCCGGGCCCGCAGTGGCTCGCGATGGCGCGCCACTGGCACCTCTTCTTCGCGTGGCTGTTCGTCGTCAACGGCATCGCGTACGTGCTGTACACGATCCTCAGCCGCCATCTCGCGAGGGACCTGGTCCCGACGCGCGACGAGCTGAGGAACATCGGCCGCTCGATCGTCGACCACCTCAAGTTCAAGCATCCGACCGGCGACGCAGCGACGCGCTACAACGTGCTGCAGAGCCTGACGTACCTGATCGTCGTCTTCGTGCTGCTGCCGCTGATCGTGATCTGCGGCCTCGCGATGTCGCCGACGCTGAACTCGGTCATTCCCGGCTGGATCGAGCTGCTCGGCGGCCGCCAGTCGGCGCGCACGCTGCATTTCCTCGCCGCCTTCGGGCTGCTGCTGTTCGTCGTCATCCACGTCGCCGAGGTCTTCATCGCCGGCGTCTGGAACGAGATGCGCTCGATGGTCACCGGCTGGTACACGATCCCCGAGGAGCGGGCGAAGAAGGAGGCACGGCCGTGAAGAAGACGTTCACCCTCATGCGCGCGCGCGATCGCGACCGTCGGCACCTCCTGCGCGGCGCCGTCGCCGCGGCCGGAGCGGCGGTGCTCGCCGGCTGCGACCGGCTGTCGCGCAACGACTCGTTCACCGAGACGCTGCGGAGCGCCGAGCACCTGAACCGCTCGATCGCCAAGGTCGTCGCGCCGCGGCCGGCGATGGCGCAGGAGTTCGGCGAGGACAGGATCGCGCAGACGTTTCGCGGCAATGGCACGCTCAGCCCGCAGGACGACGACTACGTCGCGCTGCGCAACGGCAACTTCGCCGACTACCGGCTCCAGGTCGGCGGTCTCGTCGCCAAGCCGATCGAGCTGTCGCTCGCGCAGCTGCGCGCGTTGCCGTCGCGCACGCAGATCACGCGCCACGACTGCGTCGAGGGCTGGAGCTGCATCGGCAAGTGGAAGGGCGTGCAGCTCGCGCGCATCCTCGAGATGGCCGAGCCGAAGCCGGAGGCGAAGTTCGTCGTCTTCCGCTGCTTCGACTCGATGGACGGTCCTTCGCTCGACGGCCGCGACTCGCGCTACTACGAGTCGATCGACCTCGACGACGCGCACCACGCGCAGACGATCCTCGCCTACGAGCTGAACGACAAGCCGCTGCCGGTGACCAACGGCGCGCCGCTGCGCTGTCGGGTCGAGCGCCAGCTCGGCTACAAGCAGGCGAAGTACGTCCGTGCGATCGAGCTCGTCACGAGCTTCGCCGACATCCGCGGCGGCAAGGGCGGGTATTGGGAGGACGAGGGGTACGAGTGGTACGGCGGGATCTGAAGGCTTCGCGCCAGCTTGCCGATTGCGACCACGGCGCGCACGTTCTCTTGCGCTGACCGAGCGCGCAAAGCCGCGGGCGCGTGACCGGAGCCCGCTGCCCGGCCGCGCCTGTGCGCGCTCGCTCGATGCGGTGCTTACCGTTTGCGAGAGCCGCTGTGCGGTGCTTACCGTGTGCGAGAGCCGCGGTGCGGTGCTTACCGCTTGCGCGAGCCGCCGCCCAGGATGCCGCCGAGGACGCCGCGAACGATCTCACGCCCCACGCTCGATCCGATCGTTCGCACGGCCGATCGCGCCGCTGCTTGCGCCAGGCCTTCGTGCCTGCCGCCGCGCGGCCCGGTCGTGCCGAAGAGGACCTCCTTGAGGCCGTCGAGCATGCCGCCGCCGCTCGTCGGCGTCGCGCCCGGCGGCGCCGCG
>JASLGD010000569.1 GCA_030150305.1 Caldimonas sp.
GACAGATGCCCACGCTCCGACGAGGTTCGCTGCGAACACCACCTTGGCGGATGCCGGACCAGTGCCCGAAAGCCCGCGGTGACCCACCACCGCGGCGAGGGGAAGCGACACGCAAAACGCATAGGACGACACGATCAAGGCGGCGGCGACCAGCCACTTCACGCGCTCGGACACCGCAAGTGCCGACAGCAGTGCAGCGACCGCGATCATGAGAATTGCACCGATGGGCAGAGCGGCATGCGCGACACGCCAGGATTGAACGACATTCGCCGGCGCACTGCGGTTTACGGCTCGAGCGTATGGAGCCCCGCAGATCAGACCGACAAGCAAGACGATCGCGGCGTGGAATGCGAGGTGACGGGCGGCGACTCCCATGGTTAGAGCACCGCGTCGAGCGAGCGCGCAGGCAGCCAGCACGCCATGCGCGTGGCGCGGCAGCCGTCTCGCAAGAACGGCGCGGAGACAGGAGCGAAGCCGATCCGGCGATAGAAGGCGACCGCGTGTGGGCTCGAATTCAGCTCCACCGTTGCGACTTTGGGGAACGCACGCTCGATGTGATCTCGGGCGAACTCCCAAAGCTGTCGCCCGACGCCCTGGCGCATGTAGTCGGGCTCGACGAAGAGCATACGCACGAAGGATGGCTGAGGCATGAGGATGAATCCGAGCATGAGATCGCGCTCGAACGCGCCAGCCAAGCAGGCGTAGGAATCTAGCCCTGCCCGTAGCACCTTCGGAGTCGAATGCCCGTAGAAGTGGTCATAGGCCTGTGACTCCCAGTCCGGTGCAACGAAGGCTGCGAAGCTGCGATGCGCTACCGCGGAGGCAGCAACCGTGTCCGCCTCACCGAGCAGTCGAACCGTGGGAGCCATGGCGTTCACGGGGCTTCCGTCGTGGGCGTGAGGCTTCAGAAAATCGTGCGGATGACCTCGGCAGCCTTGTGCCAGAAAACATCGCCGTAACGCTGCGCGAGATAACCACACGTCATGGCGGACAGGCCGACGATCACAACCGACACCGGGAGATCCTCGAACAGCCCCAACTCGGCCACGACCCACCAGCCTGGAATGACGCCGAACAGGGCCCCGCACGCCGAGCGCACCGTGCGCTCCAGAGCACGGGATTCGGGGCGGTAGATGATGTCTGGGTCGTACGCCACGAGTCCCTCACGCGGGCCGGTGCGCAACCGCCTGTTCGTAGGCCTGCAAGGCAGCTACCCCAGCCTTGCCGTACAGAGCGATCGTCGGCCACGGGCCTCGCACTCTGAACAACGCCGCACCCGCCCCAGAGCCCATCATTGCTGCCGAGGTGACGTCGGTCCATCGGATGTAGATCGAAGGAGCCTTGCCGAATACCGACTGCATCGACAAACCGAAGCCGGAAGAGTTAACGACCGCGTTGAGAACGTTCCGGTACAGCACCGGGGCGAGCTCGTTGCCAATTCGAGCCGAGACGAAGCGAAAGCGTTGGCCGTCGGGAAGCGCGTCTACACGGTAGGAGCGCGCCAGCGCATTCCAGCCACCAATGACACGGCCCGGTGCGAAGAGCAAGCGCACCACAGCCGCCATCGCGATTCCAAGGCTCACCGCAGTCAGAACGTCAACTGGCCTCATGTGTGGACGCCAAAGCGCAGAACTTCGCCCGCATTGTGCGACGTGGAGCTGTGGGCGCGAGTAGCCGGATCGACCGCTCGTCGCCGAATGCGTGCGCAGCGGTCGCGGCGGGCGCCGCCATCGCAACGAGCACGGTGCGAAGACTGGTTCGTGGCTTCGCCGCATGACGTGAGCTGATCATGGCGATGCCGATGGTTCGAGGTGGCATTGATGGTCTGCGCCGGAGATCGCGGCGAGGCGTTTCTCGGGTTGCGGACGCTATCTTGTTCACAGATCGTGCCGGATGTTCAGCCCTCGCACGACGTAAAACTGTCCGCTCGTGACGAGCCGCTGTGTTCGACTCCGCTTTGCAGCTCGCGAGGTGCGTAGCGCTTCGAAGATCGAAAGGGAATCGGCCGCGGCGCTTGTGATGCTCCGCTCTTCCGAGCGGCGCCGCTGATGCCATCACGAAGGGGAAAGTGCTAGCCTTCGACAGCACGGTGTGCGCGAGCGCGCGCGAGTGAAGCGCCCTGCGCGGGAAGCGATGCGTTCGGGCCGTTCGATCTGCGAAGCAACGGGAACGCGCACGGGGAGAAGAGCTGAGTGACTGATTCCGCAGTCCCTCTCGATGGTGCCCTCGTGGCATTCCTGCTGCGCGTGCTCGATCATTTCGAGCGCACGGCGTCCAATCCCGATGCGCTCCTGGCGAGCTTGAAGGGGGTCGGGCTCGACGACGCGGCCGTCAAGCAGCTTCAGGCCTTCGTGACCGCCAGGGAGAGCGACTTCTCGAGGCTCTCCGCCGACCTGCCCAAGCTGCTCGCCGTTCTCGACGGCAGCAATCCGGACCTGCTGTCTCTCATCGCTCCGGCCAAAGATCTCTGGGGCCTCGTGACCGGTCTGATCGCGGACGCTCCAAAGCTCAGCGCCGCCGACATGCCGCGCGCCCCGGCGCTGCCCAATGGAGACGTGCTCGGCCAACTGGTGACGCTGGCCGTCGATCGGGCGCTGCGAGACGCGAGTACCAGCGTCTGGGCCGCGCTCTGCGGCGCCGGGTTTGTGGGGCCGGGCGCGAGCATCCTGTCGGCTCTTTCGGCGGCGATCCATGACCCGGCGGCCTACCTCTGGCAGCAGTTCCAGGCCTTGCGGCGGCAGAACACGCTCTCGATTGCCGGGATCCTGACCGGTCCGCGCGTCATCTCGACTGCGAGCGTCTCCCTCGCTGCGACGCAGTCGCCAAGTCCCGAGGCGGTGAGCGCGCTCGGCGCCGATGCCGTCGTCTTCCAACGCTTGGTCCTCAAGCTCGCTTCCGACACCTACGGCAAGCCCGTGACGCTGTCGCTCGACATCGTCGGGACCGAAACGATTCCACCGACGTTCGTGGCGGCCGTGCTGTCGGCCGAGGCGACCGTGGCCCCGATCCCTCTCGGGCCACTTCTGCAGCTGTCCTTCGATCCGCCGAACGTGCCGTTTGCGATCGCGCTGACCGGTTTCGGCACCGTCAAGCAGATTGCCGGCAGTCCGCCGAACCTCACCCTCGGTGCGACCACATCGCAGTCGTACAAGTTCGGATCGGTCGGCGGAATTCATCTGAGCCTGCAGCAGCCCGTGTTCGAAGTCGTCGCGGGCCTGGACTCGTGGGGCGCCTCGGTCGGCGTCACAGGCTTCGAGATCACGATTCCGAAGGCGGTGGCAGGCGATCTGCTCGGGATCTTCCTGCCGGACTCCGGCATCGTCCTCAAAGGCAAGCTGCTTTTCAAAGTCGACTCGGGCGGCTTTCATTTCGATGGCGGCGTCGGCCTCAGCGCGAAGTGGCCGGATACCGTGCGTCTGCCCGGCGTCGTGATCCACAGTCTGCAGACGAGCGTGGCGGCTTCGGGATCGGACTTTCCGCTCTCCGCGACCGGGACGGTCGTGGTGTCGCTTGGGCCCGTGACGGCGACGATCGAAGGCTTCGGCATCTCGCAGCCCATTCGGCTCACGACCGACGGCAGCGGCAATCTCGGCATCATCGACTTGCAGCCGCCGAGCTTCGCGACGCCGACCGGCATCGGCATCGCGGTCGATGCCAGCGTCGTCAAGGGCGGCGGCTTCCTGCACCTGTCAGCGACCCAGATCTCGGGCGCGCTCGAGCTCGCCATCTCGCTGGGCTCAACGGAGCTGTCGGTCCAGGCGTTCGGCGTCATCGAGCGAATCAACGGCGATCTGTCGTTCATCGTCGTGATGTCGGTGTCGTTCGCGCCGCCGATCGAGATCTTCCTCGGCCTGACGCTCAATGCCATCGGCGGCGTCTTCGGCTTCAATCGAACGGTCGACTCGACTGCCCTTGGAGGTCTCGTCCGCGATGGCCGCACCGACGACGTGCTGATCCCGCACGACCTGATCCAGCGCGCCGATCTCGTGCTGGCGGCTCTCTCGACCACGTTTCCGGCGAAGTCGGGACAGTACCTGGCCGCGCCGATCCTCGAGCTCGGCTGGGGACGACCCGTCTCGCTGGTGACGATGACCGCCGGGGTGGTGTTCACCTTCCCGAATCCGGCCCAGATCGTGATCGTCGGCGAGTTGCGCATCGAGCTTCCCAAGCCCGACGCACCGATCGTCAATCTGCAGGCGGACTTTGCCGGCACCATCGACCGCACGACCGGCAACGTCTCCTTCGATGCGTCCCTGGCGCGCTCGAAGATCGGCAACTTCGATGTCGTGGGCGACCTCGCGCTGCGCGCCGGCCCGCAGGGCTTCGTCTTCAGCGCCGGCGGCTTCAATCCCTCGTTCACGCCGCCGCCCGACCTCGGCAAGCTGCGCCGGCTGGCGATCTCGATTTCGCCAAGTCCGATCCTCCAGATCGCGGCCGACGCCTACTTCGCGCTCACCGCGAGCACGGTGCAGTTCGGCGCGGCGCTGTACGTGCAAGCCAAGCTCGGCCCGATCGGCGCCAAAGGGCACGTCAGCCTCGACACGCTCATCGTCACGGCACCGACGGTGCATTTCACCGCCACGATCTCGGGCGAATTCCAGCTGACGGTGGGGGGCGACGAGATCGCGTCGATGAACGTCGACGTGCTGCTCGAGGGCCCCGGGCACTGGCACGCGCGTGCGCAGGCGAGCATCAGCCTGTTCTTCTTCAGCATCTCGGGCACGCTCGAACTCGCCTGGGGCTCCGATGCCGCGGTCGAGCTGGGGCCGCCGGTCGACGTGGCGCAAGCGGTGCATGACGCCCTCGCGGCGGACGCCACCTGGTCGCACGTGTTGCCGGCGGCCGATGCCGGAACGGTGCAGCTGCGCTCCGGCGCAGCGGCCCTGCATCCGCTCGGCCTCTTGCGCCTCACGCAGACCGCAGCGCCGCTCGACGTCGGCCTGGCCAGATTCGGCGAGAGCGCGGTCAGCTCGAGTGCCCCGGTGACCGTCACGTTCAGCGCAGTCGGCGCCGTGGTCAGCAGCGCGCAAGAGCTGTTCGCGACCTCCCAGTTCTTCGAGCTCAGTGACGAGGAGCGACTGTCCAAGCCCGCCTATCTGCCGTTCGATGCAGGCGCGGTGGTGCAGGGCGACGACTGGCAGGTGAGCGATGCGCAGACTGCTGCAGTCGTCTACGAAGAAAGCCTCGGCGACGACGACATCGGCGCGGGTGGCCCTCGGAACTTCCGTCTGCTCGATGCGATCGCACTCGGCTGGACGCAGCTCGGCGCGGCCGGGCGCGTGCAGGCCTCGTTCAGCAACCCGAGTGCCTCGAAAGTCGGCGTGCGAGCCACAACCTACACGATCGCCGACGCTGCCACCGGCGCCCCCGTGTCCAGCGGCGCGGCCGCGGCGGTCGCGGCCTCGACGAGGCGATCCGCGGACACCGTCGCCGTCGCCGACTTCGAACTGCAGCAGGTCGCCTGATGACGACACAGTTCACCTTTGCGTCGACGATCCGTCGCGGCTTCCTGCAGGACCAGACCTCGTCGACGCAGGTGCAGGTAGCGGTGGCCGGCAAGGATGTCATCGTCCGGCAGGTGGCGATGATGACCCCCGGCGACGTGATCGGATTCCCGTCGCGCCAAGTCATCCGCTGTGCGCCGGCCAACGGCATCGTCAACGCCGAGCCCAACTTTCTTGCAACTGTCGATTTCGATGCGCCGGATCTGCCGTGGCTGTTCAGCCGCAAGCCCGCGAGCGGCCCCGTCCTGCCGTGGATCACCCTGGCCGTCGTCGATGTCACCGACCTTGCGGCCGAGCCGCTGTCTGCATCGCCGGTCGGCAGTCAACTGACGATCGCCGCGTCGCAATTGCCCAACCCGGCCGAGAGCTGGATGTGGGCGCACGGCCAGATGCTCGATGCCGACACGGTGCCGGGAGATCCTTCCCGGTCCCTGTCGCGGCTCGTCAGCTCGCGAAGACTCGCGCCGAACCGCCGGTATCTGGCGTGCGTCGTGCCCGTGTTCGCGGCAGGCAAAACGGCGGGGCTGGGCGTCGACCCCGGCGACGCGCGCACGAGCATGGACCTGGCGTGGGACCCCGCTGGCGGGGACGTGACGCTGCCGGTGTACTTCATGTGGCGCTTCGGCACGGGCCCCGACGGAGACTTCGAGTCGCTGGTCCGTCAGTTGCACGGCGTGCCGCTGCCGCCCACGATCGGCAAGCGCAAGCTCTGGCTGGACTACCCGATGAGCGGCATGCCGGCACCGGTCAAGAGCGGCTCCGCGCTCGATCTGCAGGTCGCTCTGCGGCCACCGGGCGCGACGCTCACCGACATTGAGCCGCTGGTCGGGACGAACTACCTCGACGCCCTTCGCTCGCGCCTGGTCGACGCGGGCTACGACGTGTCACTCCTGAGCCAGGTGGACGGCTCGCCTCCTGCCGTCGGCCCTCCCGTCTACGGCCAGCTCGCGGTCGGCGCCACGGGCGCCGCCGCGAACCTCAATACGGCAGCGCCGCCATGGCTGCGCTCCATCAACCTCGATCCGCGCCTGCGCGTCGCCGCCGGCCTGGGCGCCGCGGTGGTGCAACAGAATGAAGACCGCTATCTCGAGGAAGCGTGGCGTCAGGTCGGCGACGTGCTCGGGGCGAACGGGCTGCGTCGACGCGCCGAGTTCTCGCTTGCCGGCAGTGCGAGCCTGCACCGCAGATGGATCGCGCAGATGCCGGCGGCCGATCTCGTCACCTCGACAGCACCGGTGCATCCGCACGTCTTCATCGGTGCCAACCTCACCATCACCGGACGGCTGCGCCAGTCGCCGTTGCCGCCCGCGATCGCCTCAGTCGAGTTGCGACGCGTGACGCGGGTCCGCGGCCGTCTGCCCTCGGCAGCCGCGTTGCACTCTGCCGCCGGACCCACGGCTCTCGCCGCGCGCTCGGCACAGACAACACCGCTGGACGCTCCCGTGGCGATCGACACCATCGATGTGCTCAACCCGCCGAGCAGGGTCTGGGGCGTAGCGGCAGCACCGTCGATCCTGGCGCGGCTCGACCCCGGCATCGATCAGACCGGCATGACCGCCGCGCAGGTGGCGGCCCGCCTGGACGCGATGAGCCAGCTGGCGAAGATCACCTTCGCGAGCGCCGACCAGGTCGCCAAGAACGCGGCCGCCGCAGACACCGACAAGGTTCTGAGCGCCATCGGCTTTCGGCCGGTCGTGCACCTGCCCCCGGTCGTCGGCCCGACGCCGATTGCAGCGAAGGCCGTCCCTGCCGAGAGCCCAGCTGCCTCTCTCGTCCCGCCGGGCACGGTGACGTTGGCGGCGCCGCCCGTCGTGTCGCCCGTCCCGCCCGTGCACGTCCCGTCTGTACCCGTCACGCCAGTGAGTCCCGTCCCGCCGGTTTCCCCGGTGCTGCACTTTCCGCTCCCCGTCCAGACGGCCACGCTGCTCAAGCGGCAGATGTCCGACGTCGCCAAGATCATCGCTGTTCGGCAGATCGCTGCTGTGGACGCGATGCCGTTGCCGCAGACGGCACTGGCCGGAGGCTTCGAGTCGCTTCGACAGACGATCGTTGCCGCGCTTGATCCGGCAGTGACGACGCTGCGCATGGCCAACCATCGCCTGAGCGGGCTGACGGACGCGCAGGCAGCGAGCCTCAGCGACATCATGGCCGCACCCGACCTCTCGGAGCCCACGTATCAATCGCTGGCCGCGATTTCGCACGACTGGTTGCTGCCAGGCATCGACGATCTCCCCGCCGGCACGACGACGCTGGTCGAATCCAATCGCTCGTTCATCGGCGCGTTCCTGGTCGGCGTGAACCACGAGCTGGCACGCGCACTCCTCTGGGCTGAATACCCGACCGACCAGCGCGGCACCTACAGCCGCCAGTTCTGGTCACGCCGCAACACCGGCACACCGAGCGACTCGTACGACCTGAAGCAGTCGCTCGACGCCTCTCCCCAATCGACGCTCGAGCAACTGAGCGAACACGGCAGCGCCGCTGCGTCGCCGCTCGTTCTGGTCGTCAAAGGCGCTCTCGTCCAGCGCTATCCGGGAATGCTGGTGACAGCCGCCAAGACCCGATTGAATGGGTCGGTCCGGGCGCTCGACCCTGCGAGCGAGATTCAGCCGGACTTCATGGCCAGGCTCGAACCAGACGTGCTGCTGATCGGCTTCGAGTCGATGAGCGCCGATCAGGTGCGCACCGCCGCCAATAACGAGGACACGGCCTGGTGGTTCTTCTTTGCCGAGCATTTCACGGAGCCGCGCTTCGGCCTCGATCTTCCTGCCGCTGGCGACCCTGCAACGATCGCCGACTGGAACGACGCAACCTGGGCCGATGCGACGCTCGATGCCGCCGGGCGCCTCGGAAGCGCCAGCTTCAAGGTCGCGCCGCTGCCGAAGTCCCGGCCGGGTCTACCTCCCGGGCCGCTCTACGACTGGCATGGCAGCAGTTCTTCGATCGCCTGGATCCTTCTGCAGTACCCGTTTCGGCGCGGCATCCGCGCGATCGAGCTGCTGCCTTCGAGCGCCACGTCATGAGCGGAATCGATCCTCAGCTCCCGATCACGCTGCTCCCCGTGCGGATCGAGACGCGGTTCAGCGGACCGGCAACGGCCCCGCGCCTCCTGGTCCGCCTCTATCCTGATGACGTCCACATCGATCGCCACGACCGGCGACTAACCCCTGCCGAGGCCTTAGCAGGGCAGCGTTACTGGACGAGCGTGCGCGCCGGCACCAACGATCAGGCCTGGGCGCAACTGCTGAAGGATGTCACGGCGACGCGCGCGCTCTGGGTTCGTCAGGCACTGACACCGATCAACGCGACCGGGGCGCCGGTCTTTCCGACGCCGGCAATCGTCGACGGCAACGCCGGAATTGCTGCCACCGCGCGGGCCCTGCCGGCGTCCTTCGTCGTCCGGACCCGCTGCGCGGGAGTCGTCCAGACCGTCCAGGGCAAACCGATCCCCGCGAGCCTGCAGGTGGGGGTGTCGTTCGGCACGCCTGCAGCCAACGCCGCGCCAGCGGCTCCTCCCGCCCCCGCGCCCGCGAACGACGCGACGCTGGTGCTCGATGAGGGCATGCGCTGGATGGTCGACTTCGATGCGGCGGTGGCCGTCGGCATGGCGGTGGCGATCGAGCTGCCGGCCAATACGCAGGTGGTGGATGACGTCGTTGCCATCGGGATGCCGGTCGAGAGCGCGGACGGCGCAGCTCTGCTCGACGCGCTCATCGAATCGCACCGTTTCAGCGACGGCGTCGCGTTCGTTCCGCCCGGGACGCCGACGAACAATCTCGCCGATTCCCCGAGCGGCTACTCGGCGAGCACCGTCGCCGCTCCCGAGCCCGTCGTGACACCGGCAGCGGGATCGGACGCTGCAGCGCTCGCGGCAGCCTGGGGGATCGACCCGATGGAACTCGCGCCCATCGACGGTGCCTCCGGTCGCTTCCTCGACGAGGCTCGCCTGATGGGCCGCGCGCTCTTCGAGGCCACCTGGGGCTCCTACGTGCGCCAGCAAGGGCAACCGGGGTTCGACCTGAGTCTGCTGCCGCTCGCCTTTGCGCATGTGACCTCGTTCGTGCGCGGCGGGGGGCCTCTGCCGGTCCTCCGGTTCGGCCGACAACCCTACGCGATTGCCCCCGTCATGGCGCGCGGCGCCTGGGCTCCGATGACGGCCAACGCGTTCGAGCAGTGGCTGGCGAACTTCCTACCTCGCATCCGACCCTTGTGGACCGCCGGCGCCGCCAATGTGCCCTCGGGCCCCGACCTGTTCGCGTTCCAGCCGGTCTCGACCCGCGTGCGTCTGAGATCGGCCAACGTCAGTTCAGCCATCACCTACATGACCACGGTGCAGGGCGCTGTCGTGAGCGGCAATCCCCAAGCCAATCGGGCCGCCATCCTGGCCGAGATCGGCTTCAAGAACGTGATGCCGATGGTCTTCACCCAGCTCTATCCGGCCGACCGTGCCGATCTGTGGCTGCCGATGTCGGCCGACCAAGACACCGTGTTCGACATCCTGACGCCATCGCCGGCGCAGGCCCGCAGTGTCCTCGGCCTCCTGCTGCGCAACGCGGCGCTGAAGATCGCTGCCAACGCGAGCCACGAGTTCGCGGGCCTGAACGCCGGACAGCCGCTCAACGTGGCCGCGCGGACCGCCCCGGCCATGACCGTCTCGAACCTGTCCTCGGCCACGGGGCGCGCGACCGTGACGCTGCCGGGGTTCACGACGGCAGCGACCGATCCCACGCAGCAGGCCGTGGCCGCCGGGACCGGCAAGGATGTCGACGGCACCACGTTCACGATCCAGCAACGGCTGAGCGACATCGTCACCCATCCGCTCAAGTTCGCGCCCAACGACGGCCGCTATTTCGACAGTGATGCGCTGGCGGCGTTTCGCGATGCATTGCCCGCGATTGCCGGCATCGCGACGGACCGGCGCGCGGTGCTGACCGGGGAGATCCTCGATTGCGCCTCGCACCGCTACGACGCCTGGGTGACGTCGCTCGCAACGTCGAGGCTGAGCGCGATGCGAGCCACCAAGCCACTGGGCAACCAGCTTGGCGCCTGGGGTGCCGTTCGCGGCCTGCAGCGCCGGCAACTCACCGCCGTGCCGCCTTCTGCCACGGTTCCGGCGGGAACCGTCACCGATGCGCAGGGCGGCGGCTTCGTCATGGCGCCATCGCCGCGGCAGGCAAGTGCGGCGGGCGTCCTGCGCGCTGCCTGGCGCGCCCATGGCGGCACCTCCGCCGGGCCGCTCGCGCCGTTCGCGATCGGGCTCACGTCCACTGCGGTGCGCTCGGCCCTGACGCTCGCCGACGGCATGCGCAACGGCCAGCGGCTCGGCGAGCTGCTCGGGTATCTGCTGGAGCGCGGCATCCACGACGCTTCCGGCGTGAACGGCATCGAGCTCGACTGGGTGGTCTACGAGCTGCGCGGCCAGTATCCGCTGGAGGTTGACAGCATCGAGAACGCGGGACAGGCGAGCTCCCAGCGCCTCGTGGCCGATGGCTGGAAAATTGCGCAGGCGGAAATCAAGACGCCGGGCGCGGTCGTCGCCGGCATTTCAGCGCCGAGCGGAGCCGGTGCGCCGAGCTTCGGCACGGCCGAGAAGAATGCCGTGCAGGCTGTCCTCCACAATGTCGTGGCGGCGCTCGATGCGCTGGCGGACCTGGGTCTGTCGGAGTCCATGTACCAGCTTGCGGGCTCCAACCTCGAGCGCGCTGCCGCCGCGACCGACATGATGGGGCGCGCCAGCGCACCGCCGGATATCTTCGAGTCTGCAGCGACACCGCGCGGCGGCCGAGGCATCGAGCAGCGCCTCATCGCGATCTTCGGAGCGCCGACGCGACCGCCGGGCTATGCGAGCGACACGCCGCGTGCGCGGCTGGCGCCTGCGGCCGATGCGTTTGTCGCGCGGCGACTTGGCGACCTCACCGCCATCCGTGTCCGTCTGCTCGACAGCCAAGGCAAGGAGATCGCGACGCCGCCGCTCGCCTCGCTCGGGCTCTCCGCGCTCGACATCGCGGCGCTCGATCTCTCGACCGAGAACATCACGCTGTCGAGCTTCGATTCGCCAAGCACCTTCCCCGGAGCGCCCAATCCCAACCCCGGCAGGCAAGGCGTCGCGCGGCTGCTGGTGGCCGCCGGCCATCCCGGTGCGACGACGATCGGCTTCGACCTGGCAACAGATGCCGCGCTCATCGACCTGCTCGACCATGCCGCCGCGTGGCAACACGCTCTCGCCGCGCGGACCCCCCTGTCTGCTGACACCTTTGTTCCCCGTGCCGCCATGAACGCACCAAGCGATCCATCGGTGCTTGCCGCGACGGTGGCATCGCTGGCGCACGAACTTGGCGCCGCTTCGCCCGCGGCTCTCAAGGCCTGGGGCATCGGCGGGCTCGATGACGCCACCGCTCGAGCGTCGGCCGCCGCCCGCGTCGCTGCGGCCGCGGCGATCGCCGATCCGGTCCGGGCGGCAGGGGTCCTGCTCGGCGCTCCGGCAGTCGTGGAGGGAAGCCTGCCGGCTTTGCCGGCCGACGTCGTCACCTGCCTGGGCAATCAGGGCTCCGTCCTCGGGCCGCGCCGCGGGGTGCTGTCACGCTGGCTTCAGGACACGTCCCGCGTTCGCGCGCCAGCGGCAGACCTGAACGACGCGCTGCTGAGGGATGCGCTTTCCGGTGCGACCGGCGTCGGATGCTGGGCGACCCAGACGCCGGCAGCGCCTTACGCAGCCGGCGTCGCCGCCGGAGCTGCGCGCAGCTGGGTCGGCACGAAGTTTCCGGCAGCGCTTGGCGATGCCGTCGTCACCAGTGCCGTTCTGGTCGGCGATGCGGTGAACGGGGCCGCCACGGGCATCGAACTCGATGCATGGACCGAGGTCGTGCCGGAGGTGACTGGGACGGGCGCCGTGACCGCAAACCTGGTCGCACCGAGCGCCCGCGCGCCGAATCAGATCCTGCTTGCCGTGCTGCCCGATACCAGCAAGGCATGGACGACGGACGCGCTGCTCTCGGTCGTCGACGAGGCGCTCGAACTGGCGCAGTGCCGGCTGGTCGACCTCGACGCCACGCAACGGGTCCCGGCGCTGCTGCCGGCGATCTACCTCGACGAGTACAGCGACAGCGACCTCGACCTCCACCAGCTGCTGCAAGCGGCCAGACAGTTTCCGACACGCTGGGTCCGGCAAGGATCGACATGACGACGGTCCACTCACTCACCCGCGTCGAACCGGTCTGCCGGGGCGGCGATCCGGGACAGGGCCTGGCGGCGACCGTCCAGGATCCGCTGTGGATGCTGGCCCGCCAGCTGCAGTTCGGCGAACTCGCCGGCGCTGACGCCGGGACGCCGACTCAGGTCACGTTCCAGCAAGGGGAGCTCGCGCTCGACGGCTGGAAGCCGGTCAACGGCGCTGTTGAACCCTATTCACCCCAAGCCGACGTGCTCGAGGCGCTGGTCGCCGGCGAGGCCGCAGGACCGGCGCACAGCACCTTCGACCGGCTTGAGGCAGGCAGGGCACTCGCGGCCGCGGTCTCGTCGAGCGTTGCGACCAAACTGCGCGCCGCCTTTCCGCTGTTGGTCGGTGCCGATCCGCCGCGCCTTTTGCTGCGCGCGGCACCGTTGTTCGCCGACGGGCTCAGCGTCGCGGCCGCGTACACGGGCGCTGCCGGCGGCTCGGACGCGCAGCTCGGGGTCGCACTGAAGCTCGCGACAGCCGATGCGACGGCGGCGCGTGCGGATCTGGCCGAGTTCGCACGCTGGTGCGCTGTCACCTTCGGAACCGGCCCGAGCAGCTGGGTTCCGCAACGCCTGGAGCGCCAGTTCCAGCTGGCGGTCAAGGGCACTCCCGTCGTCACAGCGCCCGGCCACGCCGGCGAGCGAGTCGACTGGCACGACTTCGATGTCGCGGCCGTCACTGCCGCGGGCGGGGCGGGCACCAGCGCGCCGGTGACCTTGCCAAGCGCTGCAACGACGACCTCGCGAACGCGCGTGCCGACCAACATCCAGTTTCCCGGGCAACCGCGCGACCGTTTCTGGGAATTCGAGGACGCGAAACTCGCGCTGGCGCGCGTCGATGCAACGACGAGCGACCTCGGCCGTCTGGCCCTCGTCGAGTTCAGCACCGTCTATGGCAACGACTGGTTTACCTTTCCGATTCCGATCCGCTACGGAACGCTAGAGCGCGTGTTTGACCTGGTCGTCCGTGACACCTTCGGCACGCACGAGCTGATCGCGCCCGCGGCCGATCCGCAATGGGCGATGTATCGGCCGGCCGGCGTGCCGCTCGCCAGTCCTTATCTGCTGGTGCCCGCCGTGACGACGGCGCCCCTCGCCGGAGACGTCGTGGAGACGGTGCATCTGCTGCGTGACGAGATGGCAAGCCTGGTGTGGGGCGTCGAGCAGGTCGTCACCGATCCGGACGGGACGCGTCACGATCTGCAGGACGAGTACCTGCGCGCGGCCGTGAGCGCCGGGCCGGTCACCGCGAGCCTCGACGTGTCGTATCGGCTCATGACCGACGTGCCACCGCACTGGGTGCCGTTCATCCCCGTTCGGCTGAGCGGCAGCACCAGGCAGGTCGGACTCGTCGAGGCCGTGCTGCCGCGCCCCGACAGCTTCGGCAACCTCGTCACCTCGCAGCCAAGATCGAGCGTCCTGCAGGAGCTGCAGGGATCGGTGATCCCGGAAGAGGAGGTTCCCGTGGCGGGCCTCATGGTGAAGCGACGCTGGTTTCTGGCGCGCTCGGCCGATGGCGGCCGACACGCCTGGGCGGCGCGTTCGGTGACGGTCGGCGGTGGCGAGGGTTCCAGCGGCCTTCGCTTCGACGTCGCGCAATCGATCTGACGGGAAGTCAGGATGGCGGAGCTGACCTACCTGGCAAACACCGACGCGGCCAATGCGTCGAATCCGTTCTATGCGCTCGCCAAGCAGTACTTTGCCGCGAACGGCTCGACCGTCGTCGACGCGCCGCCCGAGGGCCAGACCGTCGAGGGCATCCTCGCGGACCTGAAGGCGAAGGGCGCAGTGCAGGAGACGATCAACATCGTCTGCCAGAGCACGGGATTTGGCGCGCTCGGGATGGCGATGACGCTCGTCGAGCAGAGCGCGGGCAAAGGGATCACCATCGGCGACGACGTGCTGAACGCACTCACCAACAAGACGCTTGTTCCCCCCGGATCGGACGTCGTCTCCGATCGCACGCGCGTCGTGCTCTATGGAGCCGATCTCGGACGGTCAACGAACTTTCTCATGTTGCTCTCGGGTCTCTTCGGCAACCCGGGTGAACTGCTCGCGCCGCGTCGCATGTGCGTCTTCACGCTGGACGGAGCGGCCGTCCAGTACCGTCAGGCGCAGAGCTGGACGCTGGTGAGCAAGGCGCCGCTGCTGCCGCCAGGCACAGACGCGCCCGCTGAAGGGTGGCCGGCCTACCGCAGCCAGTTCGTGAACGACGCAAACCAGAAGTTCGGGCCGGTGGCGCTGCTGGCCGAAGCCGGCGGTGATGCGCAGCTGTCGACGATCCTGACCGCGGCCGCAAGTGCGGCGACGACGGCGAGTGCAGCGACCTTCTTTGTCGAATCGGTGATCCAGATCTCTGCGACCGCGACCGAGACCGCCCGGCAGGTCGTCGATGGGCTGAAGCCGATGTCCAACGGTGACCCGGTCACCGCGGTGCCGCAAAGCGCGGCCCAGGTCGACGATTCGACGGTGGTGACGACGATCACCGGCGCCGATGCTTACCCCACCAGCGACGCGCAGACCTCGTTTTCTCTCGGGGTGGTGAGCCTCGCGCAACTCGTCGAGGAAGACGTGCCGATTGCCGAAGGTCCGGCCTACGCGCGCGTGACGAGCAGCCAGGGACTCGCTCCGTCGCTTGGACCCGGCGGCGCCGGTGGGAGCGGCGATCCGGGTGACGCTTTGCAAGCCGCGCTGCTCGCCATCGGCCTCACGCAGGCGCAAGTCGATGAACTGCTCGCCGGTGTACCGCAAGAGGAGGCGACCGATGCCGTCTCGGCCGACTCGCCGGACGCCGAGCCGAGCCCTACTGATCCGGACTGTCCCATGCCGCAGGCGGGCGACGTATGAGCATCTACATGATGGCTTACGCGACGAACTGGAATGGCAAGACTCGCGTGAAGTGCCATTTCCAGGCGTCCTTGCCGGACGGTACGACCTTGTCGCCCCGCGCCAAGACCGACGATACGGAGCCGTTCTACCTCGTTCCCGACGGGGCCTCCGACGTCACTCTCACGGCGACCCCTCAGGACTCGCCTTCGCCTTTCTGGCCGACCACCGTGACCCTCACCGTCGGGCCGGCGGGCCTGACTGCGAAGGCCGGCTCAGAGGGGTTCGTGGCACTTCAGTCGATGCAGTCTCCCATGGGCGACATCGGTGTCTATGTCACCGTTGCTCTCAGTCGCTTCCGCGATGTGACCAAGCAGATGGTCACCTTGCTCGCAACTCCGCCGCCCTCAAGAACAAGCGAGCCCGCAAACCATCAGTCCTACTGGACTGTGTGGCCGCCGAACGATTGGGGGCTCGTCAATTTGCAATCGATCCCCTTCCTCGATCCGGCGACCCCCGTGAAGTCGGGCGCGGTGAATTTCGTTCCGAGCGACCTCACCATGCATGTCACGAGCATGGTGTTGCAGCTCGCAGGGGTCGATGCGCCGCAGCTCTTCGGTGTGACCTGGCCCGATGCCATCAAGCCTGCGCCCGGAATAGCGGCGGTCCCGATGCCGTTCCTCGTCTTTCTTGAACAAACCCTGACGTACAACTTTGCGGGCACGGGATTGTTCGTGGGTCCGGGACTGGATCCGTACCCGAACAGCTTCGACTATGCGGACATGCTGTACCAGCAGACGCACTACGAGGATGACGCGCCATTTTCCTGGGAATTCGCCAAAGGCGTTCCGTACCAGGTCGCCAAGGCAGGGGCGAACGTCGTGACCGTCGTTCCCTTGAATAGCATGGGCATCGAATACGGCGTCATCATGCCCGACCCGGCCAAGCCCGATAAGGGTGAAACGGAGGCCCTCGGCTGGATGTTGCAGGAGCTGCAGGCATTCATGTTCAGGTTCCTGGGCGTGCCGAGTCCCCCGCCCACGGTCGGAAAGACCGCCATCGCTGCGTTCAGCTCTGCCACGCATGTGCTGCACAAGTGGCTGGAGAGCTCGACCAATCGCAACGGAGACTTCCTCACGAACACCGTGAAGGCCGTCTACTTTCTTGATCCGGCGGTCAATTTTGCCCAGAAGGATTGGGACGTCAACACCTACATGGCATCGGCTCTGGCGTGGGCGGGCAACCCCAAGACCACCGGCAAGCGAATTCGTCTGTATATGCGCGATCACTCCAACTCGCACGCACTGTTGCTGGGCGCTTATGACGACGCCAAAAAGACGATGGTCCCCGTCAACTCCGTGCCATCCATCCCTTATGTTCGCAATTCCGCCGACGGATTGCGGACCGCGGCAGAACTGCGCGAGGAGTTCTGGCTTGGCCCGATCCAGAAGCTCGCCGGATTGACGATACGCAAGGACGACCAATTTCTGTTCGTTCACCACATGTTTGCTGCGACGTTGCTGACCCACGCACTCGCGCAGAAGGACCTGAGCTAGAGAGGAATCGCTGCAGCTTTCCCAGGCACGTGATGACCTCGGCGCGAGCTGCATGCGCCAGTTCACCTCTCTTCTGTGGTGCAGCCAGGATGGGCTTGCCGACGCCTCAGGTGCGAACCTGGAGACGGGTCGCCTGGTTGAGCTTGCCGATCCTCCCATCGTCGTGCTCGTGGGCCCGAGCTGGGGCCTCGAAGGCCGTGCTGAAGGCGGTTGGCGCGTTCCTGCCCTGGCCTATGCGTTCTGGGAGCCGCTCGTGGCCTGGGGAGTGATTCTGGTGCTGCTGCAGCGCTCTCAGTCGAGACTTCGAGAACTCGGCCCGATTGGCACGCAGCTCGCACGCCGGCGTTCGCGATCTACGCCATCCGTCCGCCGGTGGTCGTCGTCGCAGTGGCACTCGCTTGGCGGAATGTTCCGGCTTCCGCGCTCGTGAAGTTCGCCGTGAGTGCAAGCATAGCGAGCGTGCTGTGCTAGCTACTAGCGGGTCTGCTGCTGAAGCTGCGTGGCGTTGCCGGTGTTCTCTGACTTGCGCCGAGCGGCCAAGAAGGGCCTATGACGAGCGGCGGCTTTCCTGCCGTCGATCCGAACGCCGCCTTTCAAGGGTCCGAGGTCAGGTCCCAAACAAGTGGCATAGCTGACCGTACCCTCAAGAGCACTCATCGCCTCAGATTGTCTTGATCCGCGGCCAAGGCAACGGGCCGCTCTCCCGGGACGGGGCCGTTACAGCCGGGCGAGGGCCTTCTTTGCGATCGCTTTGTCCATGTCGACAGCTGTCGGACTCTTCGGCATGGTCACGCGCAGGATGTACGCGCCTTTCTTGACGTACAGGTCGGCGGAGCCTTCCATATCAGCGTTTGCGAAGGCGTCCTTGCCGAGATCGGGAAGAGCGACCGGCTTCGCGCCGCCGTTGCGCTTCTTCCATTGCTCGAGATCACCGTCGTGCAGGCGGACGCTGACGTAGGTCGGGCCTTTTGCGGGCGTGAACTCGCAGGACACATCGCCGGCAGCAATGTCGCCTGCGCGTGGCGCACCCTTCAACGGGCCGACGACCTCGCTCATCTCGGCTGCCGTCACGAGGCTGCACGGATTCGGTACCGTCGGCGCCGCGTGCGTGACGAGCGATGGCAGGACGAGCGCGAGGACAAACGAGCGTCGCGCGAAGGCAGGGGCAGACGAAGGCATGAGAGCTTTCGAGGTGGGTGGGCGCGACGTTACACCGCCTGTCGGCGCTGGCGCCACCGAGGTCGCCAGGCGCAAGTTGCAGCCCACGATGGCGACGGCATGTGCTGCCCAGAGCTGCTTGGCTGTCCCGCCACTCAGGTCATAGGTGAGGCAGCGGTCTGCTTCCGGATTCGCGTTTTCAGCCGTTGACGTCGGCTAAGGGTCCGAGAGGCGACGTTAGCGCGTCGCAGTTAGAGGGCAGCTTTTGAGAGAACACGAGGCGTTCGGGCCGCGAGTGGTATTCCGGGACTTACCGGAATGAGCATCGAGCCGCACCGTTCGGCCGCGCAATCAGAAGAGCCGGTCGCTTGCTACTGAGCCCGGCTCGAAGCTGACAGCCGGACCGGTGAGGCTGGTCTGGTTCGCAGTCGTCGGCTGCGCTGGTGGATCGAACAAGGTGGCGCCGCTCAGCGACGGTGCCGGCTCGTGGGCGTTCTGTTGCCGCCGGGGCCCTGGCCCCGTGCGCGGCGAAATGAGAGTGGACCGGTGAGCAACGCAGCACTTTCCGGAGGAGGCGACGAGAACAAGCCGCCCTCAGGCGCTGGCGACACTCCGAACAGTGCGCCGCTGCTCGGCGGGCGGCCTGCCGATCGCGCCTTGGAGAGCGTTGCCTTTCGTGTCCCGCCCGCAAGTGGTCTGGCCGGCTGCCCGAGGCGCGGCTTCGCCGGAGGCGTTGAAGCGCCTGGGCTGGCGTCGTCAAGCTCATTGCGCTTGCAGGTTTCGGGAACGGCCTCGTTTGCGGTCGTCAGCCGCGCAGCAACGCGTGCGACTTTCGCTCGACCGATCCGCCGCAGGCCGGCTTTCACCCGATCGAGAAGCTTGCTCATGCGTTTTCCGAGTGTCGCTGGTGGTTCACACCATATCGAGAGTCCAGCGCGGCTGTCACCGCCCTAGATAGGCGCTTGTGATGGACGTACGGTTGTGGCCCATTCGGCGGGCCGCGCGCTCGCGCGCGTAGACATCGAGTGGAGCGACCTCGGTGGCGCGTCGCACCGCTGAAGGGCCGCCCGCTTCCGCGCTGTAGAGGTCGTTGACGTGCTGATGGCGAAGACCATGCGCAATTACGCCGAGCCCAGCCTTCGAGATCCCGAACTTGCGGATGACGTTGTAGAACCGATTGCGAGCTTGGACGCTCGTTAGCCGAGGGTCGCCGACAAAAGCGCCGGGCCGTAGTTCCTGCCGCAACTGCTCGAGAACCGCGCGCTGCGCGTCGCTCCGAAGCGGAACGTCTCGCGTCCGTCCACCCTTCGTGCCACGGCTGATCCGAACGAAGGTCTCGCACTCAGGGAAGGCGGCTGCGTCCGCTTCGTTGGCAGCGTCGCGGGAGACGATCGCCTCGTGCGGGCGGAAGTGACGCGCCTCCTTGCCGCGCATGCCGAAGAGAGCGCAGAGCGCCAGCTGCTGTCCGACGCGTCGATCGTAGGCAGTCACCTCTGCGATCTTGGCTTCGACGTCAACGCCGTTCGAGCTCCAGCTACGGTCGACCTTAGCGACCTGAGATCTGCGCTCGTAGAGCGATCCCTGAAAGTAAACCGCCGGCGGCTTCACCATACCCGGCTTGCCAAGCCAGCTTGAGAAGGTGCGCAGGTAGCAGAGATAGTTGTGCACGGTCCCGGTGCTGAGCCCCTTGCTCTGCCATCGCTTGATCATCTCGAGCACGTGGCGCTCACAGAAATCACGAGGATCGGCATTGTTGAAGCGCGTTTCCTTCCTCAGCTCACGAAAGAACTGGACCAGGAAGCTTGCTCGGTTCGCCATCGTCTTGAACGACACGCACTTGTGCTTGGTCGCGTGCTCGGCGTTGTACTTTTTGACGATCGCGCCGACCACCCGAACGTAGTCGGAGGTGCCGCGCGGCAGTTTTTCGAGCACGGTATCGGGATCATCGCGCCCGCCGCGGACGCTGCGCGCTGCGTAAGCAGACCGCTGCCTTGCCAGGTTCTTGGCCACTGTCCATGCACTCCTCAGCGCGCAGTTGCAGCTAGACGCAAGCGCCAACGCGGCCAGCCAGAGCTCTGGTCTTGCATCTCGCGGGTGAGCTCAGATGCCGCGAGGCGTGTCCGGTAGTTCCAGCCCCGAGAGGCTGTGGTTGGTCGTAAATAAATCTGCCGGGTCGGATCCCACACGCGTTTTTCCGCATCTGGGCCACCACTCGCGCATTTGCGCTGGAACCTAGCACCTCATCGGATGCCGCTTGGCTCCCTCGATCCGGATCTCGTCCGAACCGATCGTGCGTTGGCTGAGTTGTCCCTGTTCTTCCCGCCGGACGGGTCCTCCCTACCACCGGGAGACCAACGGGTCCTGCGTAAACGCCGTGGAGAAAGCTCAATGAGAGCGTCTACCAGGGCGCCACCTTGCGGTGCGCGACGTCAGGCCAGGGATTCGACGCGCGGCGAGTTGCCGACAGGTCGAGGGCGAGGGAGCAGCACAGGCGACAAGCGCAGTGTGCCGCTGGGTTCGGGCCGTTCGAAGCGGCAGGCTCCCTTCAAGAGGGAGGGTCGACGGCGCGACTGGCGCGTTGCCGAAATGGGCCGCTGGGACGCGGCGCTCCTCTCGAGGAAGAGGTCAGCAGAGCGCGAGCGCGCTGCTGAGCTTTCTGCCGCTTGAGCGGCTGTGCTCCGACGCCGATGAGGCGAGAGAGCGTGCGAAGTGCGGGTCACGACCGCTAACGCTTGGTTCGGTGCGAAACACCCGTGTCCAAGTCACGCCTGGCTTCGAACCGTGCCCAGGTCACGCAAGAGCACCGTCAGTTTGCGCGTGCGCAGCGACTTGGTCAAGTGAGCGCGCCTTGCGATTACCGTCTCGAGCGGTTCACGCGTGTCGAAAGTAAGAGACAGCGCGCCGTCAACTTTTGCAACATGGGCCTACAGGAACTCATAGGCCACCTTCCGAACGCGCGTCCCCAGTGGGGTTGACTGCAGAGCGTTGCCCTCAGGATAGCCGCGGTCAGGCGGAGGAAGCGCAGCGCGGCGGAACGGGACCCTGGAGAGCCTCTGGAGTCCAGGTGAATGCTCCGTGGCTGAGCCTGCCAGGGACCGGCTAGGCGCTCCAGGAGTCCTCAGCGTCCAAAAACCACCCCCGATTTTCGTTTGCTTTTCGCGGTGCAGTCGCGATGCTGAGTGCCTTCCTCGCCGCATTGTCCAAGGAGTAAGTCATGGGGGCGATCGTTCGCGCTATCGACGTGGGGTTTGGCAATACCAAGTTTGTCACCGAATCGGGACCACGCGGCATACGCTGCAGTCACTTCCCCTCGCTTGTCTTCATCAACCACGGCGAGCGCAGCCAGATCGATGACATCGGCGGGAAGCGGCGGACCGTTTGCGTTCCGGTCGGCGGATTGTTCTTCGAGGTCGGTCCAGAAGTGGAACTCGCCGCAGAGCGCTACCGCGCACGCGAGTTCCACGAAAACTACACGGAGAAAGAGGAGTACCGAGCGCTTGTCGCTGGGGCGCTCCACTACATGCAGGTGGAAACGGTAGACCTCCTGGTGCTGGGGCTGCCGGTAAGCCAGTACTTGGCCAAGCGGACCGCCCTCGAGAAGGCGATGACGGGTACGTTTGCGGTGTCGCGCAAGAAGAAGGTTACTGTCGGGAAAGTGCTCGTCCTCGCGCAGCCGCAAGGAGCACTGATGGACTATGCGAGCCGCGAGGACAAGACGGCTGCTGGCGGTACGAGCCTGGTCATGGACGCTGGCTTTCGTACGTTCGACTGGCTCGTGACCCGGAAGGGGAAGGTCCTCAGCAAGATGAGCGGATCAGCCAATCGAGGGGTACTTGAGATCTTGTTGCCGATGGCGAACAGCATCGGCGCGCAGATAGGCGAACAGATCACGCACTTGGAGGCCATCGACCAAGCCTACCGGGGCAACAAGATCCTTCGCGTATACCAGAGAGACATCAACCTCGCCCAATTCGACAGGCAAGCAGAGAAGGTTGCCGACCAAGCAGTTAGCACCGTGATCCAGAGCATGGACCACACGTACGACGTCGAGCACATCATTCTTGTCGGCGGAGGCGCACCGTTGTACCGGAAAGCGATCCGGCGGCACTTCAAGTCTCACACCATCCATGAGGTCGAGGACTCGAGGGCTGCCAACGTCCGTGGCTTCCAGCTCATAGGCGAGCAATACGTGAGAGAGCGTCCCGAGCTGTTTGGTGGGCCCGACACATTCTCGGAAGTTGGTGGGACGAAGGAGATGTTGGCATGAGCGACAGAATCCGGGTCAAGGTGACCTTCACAATGGGCGAAGACCCCGAACTCCTCCGGGAGCTGGTCAAGGTTCCTCCGCGATTGCGCGCCCAGAGACTTAGGGCCCTGGCGACCAGGGGGGCAGTAGTGCAGCAGCTTGGCTTCAGCCTGTCCCGGGAGAACGGCAAGCTGTCGCTCACGCCAGGGCAGGCAGATCCCGGGCAGCCGACGGTCGGGCAAATGTTGGACTGGGACGGAAGCTCTGATCCATCGTGAGGGGCGGGAAGGATCACGTCAGCGCCTCGGAGCTCGCGCGGCTGAGCTACTGCGAACGGCAGATCGCGTTCGACGCGCAAGTGGGGAGCCGGACTACCGCTGCCCAGCGAGCCGCTCGGGATCGGGGCGAGGAAGCGCACAAGCGCTTTTACCAGGAGAGCCTGCGCATCCAACGCATGGGGGCTCAGAAAAGCTGGTGTTTCATCTCTACGCTGGTGCTCGGCGAAGGTCCAGAGACGCAGGCGCTGCGGGCGTTTAGG
>JASLGD010000544.1 GCA_030150305.1 Caldimonas sp.
CGGCTCGGGGAGTGATCAGACGCTATCCCGACCTCCGCGTCGGTCTCACCGACGCGTCGCTCGTCGTTCTCGCGCACCGTCATGGTGCGCAGGATCTCCTCACTTTGGATGAGCGTCACTTCCGCGTTCTGGAAGGACCGCACGGTCCGTTCCGCTTGCTCCCGGCCGACGCGTGAAGGTCCTCCTCGTCACCCTCTACTTCCCGCCTGCGGGCGGCGGCGGCGTCCAGCGACCGTTGAAGTTCGCGACGCACTTGCCCGGACTCGGCGTCGAGACGCACGTGCTCGCCCCCGACGATCCGAAGTGGGTCCATCGCGACGACGACCTGCCGACCCCGACCCTCGCCTGGGTGCACCGGACGCGGTTCATCGGCCCGCGCGGGCGCAAGCCCGCCGAGGAGCTGCACGGAACCGCCGGCCTCGAGCGCTACGCGCGCCGCGCCACGCTCCTCGGCCGCCGGCTGCTCGTGCCCGACGAGAACGTCACGTGGAACCTGACCGCGATCCCCGCGGCGATCCGGATCGTGCGACAGGAGGGGATCGACGTCGTGATCACGACCTCGCCGCCCGGCTCGAACCACCTGATCGGCGCGGCGGTCAAGCGCGCGACCGGCGCGCGCTGGGTCGCAGACCTGCGCGACCCCCTCGTCGACCATCCACATCGCGACACCGAGCGGCTGCTCGTGCGCGCGAAGGAGCAGGGCAAGCATGCCGTCGCCGCGGTCGTCGCGCGCCAGGCCGACGCGATCGTCACCGTCTCGGAGGCGATCACGGACGACATGCGGGCGCGCTCGCCGCGCGGGCCGGTCGTGACGATCGCGAACGGATCCGACTTCGAGGACTTCGCGGGCATCGAGTACCGGCGCGATCCGGACCGGTTCCGCATCACGCACGCCGGCTCGTTCTTCGGCCGGCGCGATCCGCGCCCCTTCCTGACCGCCGTGTCGCGCGTGGACGACGTCGTGGCGCGCTTCGTCGGCGATTTCCGGACGACCGATCGCGAGTGGGCGAGCGCGATCGCCGACCGCATCGAGCTCATCCCGTACGCGCCGCACCGGCGCGCGCTCGAGCTGCAGCGGGACTCCGAAGCCCTGCTGCTCCTGATCCCCGACGCCGAGGGCCGTGGCCGAGGCATTCTCTCCGGCAAGGTGTTCGAGTACCTCGCAGCGGAGCGGCCGATCCTGGCGCTCGTCCCACCCGACGGCGAGGCCGCGGCCCTGCTGCGGGAAACCGGCGCCGGTGCGGTCGTGGCGCCCGACGACGTGGACGGGATCGAGCGCGAGCTCACCGCGCTGCGCGACCGCTGGCGGGCCGGAACGCTCGAGCCGCCGTCGCTCTCGGAGGACTGGCGCCGGCAGGTGTCGCGCCGTGCGCGGGTGCAGGAGCTCGCCGATCTGCTGGAATCCCTGCGGTGAGAAAGCTCACGAGCTTCTTCTTCCTCGCGACGACGTTCTGCTGCACGTTCGAGAAGGTGCACTGGAATCTCGCCGGGACGATCAACCTCTCGGACATCCTCGCGATCGCGTTCATCGTCTGCTTCGCGATCCTCGTGCGGCCGGTGTTCCCACGCACGACGGTGACGCTGCTCGGGTTCTTCGCGGCGTTCCTGCTCGTCTACCTGATCGGCTTCTACAACCTCGACCAGGCAACGGCGCTCGCGCAGTTCGCGAAGGGGATGGTGAAGTTCGTGATCCACTTCGTGTTCCTCTTCACGGCCGTCGCGTGGCTCTACCGCCGTGGTGTCGCCTACTACTGGCGCACGCTCGCCTGGTTCACGGCCGGGATGGTGTTCAACGGTGCGTACGGGATCGCGCAGTTGCTCGTCGCGCGCGCGGGCGGCAACCTCGACACGATGCTGATCAAGCCGCTGACGGGCGGCGCCAGTGCGATCAACCTCTACGGCGTCGTCGAAGGCGCGAACGTGTACCGGCCGAACGCGCTCACGGGCGATCCGAACCACCTCGGCGTGATGCTGATCGTGCCGCTGCTCGTGCTGACGCCGGTCTACCTGCGTCTCGAGCGCGGCCACTGGCTGCGCCGCCGGCTCGCCGCCGTGCTGGCGTTCCTGCTGATCGTCGAGATCGCGACGCTGTCGCGCAGCGGCCTGCTCGGTCTCGGGGTCGGCGTCATCGTCCTCGCAAGCCCGTACCGCGACTACCTGCGTTCGCGCGCGCTGCTCGCCCCGCTCTTCACTGCGCTGGCGATCCTCGGCCTCGTCGTCGTCTCGCGGCTGCACTACTTCGAGGTGATCATCCGGACGCGTATCCAGTCCGGGGGCCGGGAGTCGGCGCACTTCACCGTCTACAGCTTCATCCCGAAGATCTTGCACAGCAACCCGCTGTTCGGTCTCGGGCTGAACAACTTCTCCACCTACTACGAGTTCGTCACCGGCAAGACGAACTGGGGTCCGCACTCGTTCTACGTCTCGCTGATCGTCGAGACCGGGCTCGTCGGGACGACGCTGTTCGCGGTCTTCCTGATCTGGGTCTTCGCGCGGCTCGCGTTCGCGCGGCGGCTGGGGCGCGCGCTGACCCGCGAGGGCAATCCGCTCGGCGCGCGCGTGTCGCCGCTCGCGTGGGGCTTCACCGCGGCGCTCGCGGGGACGATGGCGTCGAACTTCTTCTACCTGACGATGCAGTTCTATTACTTCTACGTCCTGCTCGCGCTCGCGCTGGCAGTCCCGGTCGTGTTCGGCAGGGAAGACGTCGTGGCGGTGGCGTCCGGCTCGCTCACGCCCGCGCCGGAGCCGCTCGCGCCCGCGCGCGCGTAGCTCGTGCGCGTTCTGGTTCTCACGACCTCGTATCCGCGCTTCGAAGGGGACGTCGCCGGGACGTTCGTGGCGGACGGCGTCGAAGCGCTACGGGCGGCCGGCATCGACGTCACCGTGGTGTCGCCGGCGGACTT
>JASLGD010000545.1 GCA_030150305.1 Caldimonas sp.
TGGGCCGCTGGCGACGCACCCGCCGACGTGCCGAGGCTGCTGCAGGCGCCGGCGGCGGGCGCGGCGCGCGACGTCTTCCTGTTCTTCATCAGCGGCGCCAAGGAGCGCGCTCCTGCCGCCGCGGTCGCCCTGCGCGCCGCGGTCGAGCAACGCGCATCGCGCTGATCGACACGTTCGTCACGGAGAAAGGCCTCGCCCGCGTCGCCGCGGGCGAGGCCTCGATGCGGCTGCTCGTCGCTATACCCCTCGGCCGCGGCCGAACAGGAACGTGGCGATGGCGAGGATGATGAAGATGACGAACAGGATCTTGGCGATGCCGGCGGCGCCGGCAGCGATGCCGCCGAAGCCGAACAGCGCCGCGATCAACGCGATCACGAAAAACACAACGGCGTAGTGAAGCATGTCTGAACTCCTGTGCGCGCTGCGGCGCTTGTGGACCAATGACGGCGCCATCTTCCCGGGAGAGGCTCGCGGCGACGATCAGCGGAGGGGCTGACAAGGTGTCGGGGTGCGAAGTCAGGTCGTGTCGGACCGCTCCGACGCCGCTCGCGCGTGCGTGTCACACTCGCTCGTCCCTGTTCTTCGCCGTCATGTCCTCTTCGCCCGCGGCCGATCCCGCACTGTCCGCAGCCGAGCGTCCGCCGCGACCGGCGGCGACGATCGTCGTGCTGCGCGACGGCGCGCGCGGCGTCGAGGTGCTGCTGTCGCGCCGTGCCGAGCGCGGCGATCACAACAGCGGCGCCTGGGTCTTTCCCGGCGGCATCGTCGAGCAAGGCGACGCGCTCGCGCACGCCGCGTGCGACGGCCTCGACGACCCCGAGGCGAGCCGGCGGCTCGGTCTAGCGCGCGGCGGCCTCGACTACTGGGTCGCCGCCATCCGCGAGTGCTTCGAGGAGTCGGGGCTGCTGTTCGCGCGCGGCGAAGGCGATGCGCTCGTCGACCTCGACGGCAGCGATTCGGCGCGGCTCTCGCCGTGGCGCGTCGCGCTGCACCGCTGCGAGAAGAGCATCGCCGAGTTCTGCGCCGCCGAGCGGCTGCGTCTGGCGGTCGATCGCCTCGTCTACCTCAGCCACTGGCTGACGCCGCTCGGCCGCGCCAAGCGCTTCGACACGCGCTTTTTCATCGCCGCGGCGCCGGCCGCGCAGACGGCGGCGCACGACGGCGCCGAGCTCGTCGAGCAGCTCTGGATCGCGCCGCACGAAGCGCTCGCGCGCGGTGCCGCGATGCGCATGCTGACGCCGACGCTGAAGACGCTCGAGACGATGGCGCGCTTCTCGACCGTCGCCGAAGCGATGGCGTGGGCGAGCGCACCGCGCGACGTCGCGCTCGTCATGCCGCGCGTCGGCACGGGGCGCGACGGCGTGCGACCGGTGACTCCCGATGAGCCCGCGTGGGCCGAGCTCGGCAGGATCGACCCGGCCGGCCACGGCCATGCGTCGTACGACATCGTTGCCGATCGCGCGGTGCGCCTCTCCGAGCGCGTGATCCGCGTCAGCGCCGGCAACGGCAGCGTCATGACGGGCCCGGGGACCAACACGTACCTCGTCGGCGGTGCCGATGCGACGCGTTGGGCGGTGATCGATCCGGGTCCGGCGATCGATGCGCACGTCGATGCCATCGTCGCCGCGGCGCCGGGGCCGATCGACCGCATCTTCGTCACCCACACGCACAAGGACCACTCGCCGGCGGCGCTCGCGTTGCAGAAGCGCACCGGAGCGACGCTGCTCGGCCTCGCGCCCGCGCATCGCGAATGGCAGGACGACACCTTCGCCGCCGACGTCACCCTGCACGGCGGCGAGCGCTTCGCGATCGGCGAGTCGACGCACCTGAGCGTGCTTCACACGCCGGGCCACGCCAGCAACCACCTGTGCTACCTGCTCGAGGAGGAGCGCACGCTCTTCACCGGTGACCACCTGATGCAGATGTCGACCGTCGTCATCAACCCGCCCGACGGCGACATGGCGGCGTACCTCGCGTCGCTGCGCGCGCTGCTCGCGCTCGAGCTCGACTGGCTCGCGCCCGGCCACGGCTTCCTGATGGCCGAGCCGAAGAAGGCGATCGAGGCGGTCATCGCGCATCGATTGAAGCGCGAGCAGAAGGTCGTCGACGCGCTCGCCGAGCTCGGGCCGGCGCCGATCGATCGCCTCCTCGCGCGCGTCTACGCCGACGTGCCGGAGCGCATGCATCCGGTCGCGCAGCGCTCGTTGACGGCGCACCTGCTCAAGCTGCGCGACGAAGCGCGTGCAAGCGAGTCGGCCGCGGGCTGGGCGCTGACGCCTGCGTCGGCCTGAGCGAAGCGAAACGTCGCGATCGCCAGCGCGTCGGCGACGAGATCCTTTGCTTCGCCCAGGAGGACGGGAGCAGGCGCGCGATCCGCTCCGCTCAGGACGCCGGCAGCAGGCGCGTGATTTCGTCGGCGTCGAAGCCCCAGTCGGCGAGCGCTTCCGCGCCGCCGCTGCCGCGCTCGGGCGGCGGTCGCGTCGCCGCTCCCGGCGTGCGCGAGAAGCGCGGCGCCGGTGCCGGTTGCGCGAAGCCGCCGAGCTCGACCGCGCCGTTGCGCGCGACGACCTGCGGGTGCGCACGCGACTCGGCGAACGTGAGCACCGGCGCGACGCAGGCATCGCCGCCAGCGAAGACGGCGGCCCACTCGTCGCGCGTCTTCTCGCGAAAGCGCGCCGCGAGCGTCGAGCGCAACGCCGGCCACGTCGCGCGGTCGTGCTGCGACTTCGCGAGTGCCGCGTCGAGGCCGAGGCGAGCGAGCAGCTCGGCGTAGAACTTGGCCTCGATCGCGCCGACCGCAACGTGGCGGCCGTCGCGCGTCTCGTACGTGGCGTACCAGGGCGCGCCGCCGTCGAGGATGTTCGTGCCGCGCTCGTCGCGCCAGATCCCGGACGCCTCGAAGCCCGAGAACATCGTCGCGAGCAGCGCCGCGCCGTCGATCATGGCGGCGTCGACGACCTGGCCGCGACCGCTCGCGCGCGCCTCGACGAGCCCGCACGCGATGCCGAACGCGAGCAGCATGCCGCCGCCGCCGAAATCGCCGACGAGGTTGAGCGGCGGCACCGGCGCTTCGCCGGCGCGGCCGATCGCGTGCAGCACGCCGGCGATCGCGATGTAGTCGATGTCGTGGCCGGCGCGCTCGGCGAGCGGACCTTCCTGTCCCCAGCCGGTCATGCGGCCGTAGACGAGGCGCGGATTGCGCGCGAGCAGAACGTCGGGCCCGAGCCCGAGGCGCTCCATCACGCCGGGGCGAAAGCCTTCGATCAGCGCGTCGGCCTTGTCGCAGACGCGCAGCGCGGCGGCGATGCCGGCCGGCGTCTTGAGGTCGACGACGAGCGAGCGACGCCCGCGGCGCATGACGTCGAAGCGGCGCTGGTGGCCGATGCCGAGGTCGGCGTCGACCGGACGGTCGAGCAACAGCACGTCGGCGCCCATGTCGGCGAGCATCATCCCGGCGAACGGGCCGGGGCCGATCGCCTCGAACTCGACGACGCGAACTCCCGAGAGCGGGCCCATGGCCGCTACATGCTTCTGCGGTACTGCCCGCCGACCTCGAACAGCGCGTCGGTGATCTGGCCGAGCGAGCAGACGCGAACCGCGTCCATCAGCACCGCGAAGACGTTGCCGTTGGCGATCACCGCATCCTGCAGGCGCTTCAGCATCGCCGGCGCTTCGTGCGCGTGGCGGGCGTGGAAGTCGGCGAGGCGCGCGAGCTGGCTTTCCTTTTCCTCCTCGGTCGAGCGCTGCAGCAGGATCTGCTGCGGCACCGGGTCGCCGTGCGGATTGCGGAAGGTGTTGACGCCGACGATCGGGTACTCGCCGGTGTGCTTGAGCATCTCGTAGTGGAGGCTTTCCTCCTGGATCTTGCCGCGCTGGTAGCCGGTCTCCATCGCCCCGAGGACGCCGCCGCGCTCGCTGATCCGCTCGAATTCGGCGAGCACCGCCTCCTCGACGAGCTCGGTCAGCTCGTCGACGATGAACGCGCCCTGGTTCGGGTTCTCGTTCTTCGCCAGGCCCCACTCGCGGTTGATGATCAATTGAATGGCCATCGCCCGGCGGACGCTGTCCTCGGTCGGCGTCGTGATCGCCTCGTCGAACGCGTTCGTGTGGAGCGAATTGCAGTTGTCGTAGATCGCGATCAGCGCCTGCAAGGTCGTGCGGATGTCGTTGAACTGC
>JASLGD010000553.1 GCA_030150305.1 Caldimonas sp.
ACGCGTCGGCGACGCGCGGCGACCAGCCCGGGCTGACGGCGACGCGCGCGCCGGCGGCGTGCGCGGCGCGCGCGTCGACGTCGCTCCTCACGGTGCCGGCGCCGACGATCGCGTCGGGAACCTCGCGACCGATCGCCTCGATCGCCGCCAGCGCAGCGCGGGTCCGCAGCGTCACCTCGAGCACGCGGATGCCGCCGGCGACGAGCGCGCGCGCGAGCGGCACGGCGTCGTCGGCACGCTCGACGACGATCACCGGGATCACCGGCGCCGGTTCGGCGAGCGCGAGCGGGTCGAGCGGCGCCGTGCTCACAGCCACGTGCACGCACCTTCCTCGGCCGAGACGACGTTCCTGCGCATGCCGGCGAAGAGCTCGCGGCCGTAGTCGTGGCCGTTGCCGTCGGCCTGCGCCGGCGGCAGCGGTGCGACCTCGCGTGCGCGCCAGACGTGGGCGTCGACGAGCGCGTCGAGCGTCCCCGCGTGCGCGTCGATGCGGATCACGTCGCCGTCGCGCACCTTGCCGAGCGCGCCGCCGGCGGTGACTTCGGGGCTGACGTGGATCGCCGCGGGCACCTGGCCCGACGCGCCGCTCATGCGGCCGTCGGTGACGAGCGCGACGCGAAAGCCCTGCTTCTGCAGCGCGCCGAGCGGCGGCGTCAGCTTGTGCAGCTCGGGCATGCCGTTGGCGCGCGGGCCCTGGAAGCGCACGACGGCGACGACGTCGCGCGCGAGCCGGCCGGCGTCGAACGCCGCGAGCATCGCTTCCTGCGAGTCGAAGACCGCGGCCGCGGCCTCGACGATCCAGCGATCGGCAGGAACCGACGAGACCTTGATGACCGCGCGACCGAGGTTGCCGGCGAGCAGCTTCAGGCCGCCCTCGTCGCTGAACGGCCGCGCCGCCGGCCGCACGATCGTCTCGTCGCCGCTCGATTCGGGCAGCGTGCGCCACGCGACGCCGCTTCCGGCTCGCTCGGGAACGCCCGTGTAGTCGCGCAGGCCGCCGCGCGCGACGGTCGCGGCGTCCTCGTGCAGGCAGCCCGCGTCGAGCAGCTCGCGCAGCACGAAGCCGGGGCCGCCCGCGGCCTGGAACGCGTTGACGTCGGCGCTGCCGTTCGGATAGACGCGCGCGACGAGCGGCGTCGCGCGCGACAGCACCGCGAAGTCGCTCCAGTCGATCGTGATGCCGGCGGCGCGCGCGACGGCGACCCAGTGGATGAGATGGTTGGTCGAGCCGCCGGTCGCGAGCAGCGCGACCATCGCGTTGACGATCGAGCGCTCGTCGACGAGCCTGCCGATCGGCAGCAGGCGCGCTTCGCCGTTCGCTGCGGCGCGGCTCCAGCCGGCGTTGGCGAGGACGACGCGCACCGCCTCGGCGGTCAGCGCGTCGCGCAGGCCGTCGTGCGGGTGGACGAACGCGGCGCCGGGGACGTGCAGCCCCATCGCCTCGAGCAGCATCTGGTTGCTGTTCGCGGTGCCGTAGAACGTGCACGTCCCCGACGCGTGGTACGACGCCGCCTCGGCGGCCATGAGCGCGTCGCGCCCGACCTGCTTGAGCGCGTACTGCTCGCGCACGCGCGTCTTCTCGGCGTTCGACAGGCCGCTCGTCATCGGCCCGCCGGGGACGAAGACGCACGGCAGATGGCCGAAGTGGAGCGCGCCGATCAGGAGGCCGGGGACGATCTTGTCGCAGATGCCGAGCAGGAGCGCGGCATCGAACGTGTCGTGCGAGAGCGCGATCGCGGTGCCCATCGCGATCGTGTCGCGCGAGAACAGGCTGAGGTCCATCCCCGGCCGGCCCTGCGTGACGCCGTCGCACATCGCCGGAACGCCGCCCGCGACCTGCGCCGTCGCGCCGAGCGCATGCGCGGCGGCGCGGATCAGCGCCGGGAAGCGCTCGTACGGCTGGTGCGCCGAGAGCACGTCGTTGTAGGCGTTGACGATGCCGACGTTCGGCGCCCGCGCCGCGACGATGCTCAGCTTGTCGGGCGCGGAAAGCGCAGCGGTCGCGTGCGCAAGGTTGGCACAGCCGAGGCGATCGGGACCGCGCGGCCGCGCCAGCATCGCGTCGATCCTGGCCAGGTACGCGCGGCGATCGCCGGCGCTGCGCTCGCGGATGCGGCCGGTGACGTCGACGACGGCCTGCTTCATCGCGGTACGACGACGGTTGCGCCCGGGAGCTGGTGCGCGCGAACCCTACTGCAGACGCATCAGGATCCGGTTCGCGTCGGCCGCCGAGATGGCGCCCTGCGGAACCTTGGAGACCATCGTCGTCATCCGCGCGAGCGGAACGCCGCCGTCGACGAGCGTCTGGCGAACGACGACGACGCGCTGCTGCGCGAGGGCGAACTGCGCCTCCTCGACGGTCGCGACGATCGCGACCGCGTTGTTCTTCTTCTTCGCCGTCTCGGCCATGGCGCGCACCTTCGCGAGCTCCTTGTCGCTGAGGGTCGTCGCCGCCGGCGCGAAGGTCACGATGTTGGGCGCAATCGCGTCGTCGGTCGGCGCCGTGGCGCCCGAAGCCGCCGAGGCCGCGGTCGGCGCGACCGCCTGCTCCTGCGTTGCTTCTGCAGCGGCGGCCTGCTCGGACGCGGGCTGCCGACCCTTGAGGCCGGCGAGCAC
>JASLGD010000567.1 GCA_030150305.1 Caldimonas sp.
CGGTCGATGTGCGCAGCCTCTCGCTCGCCGTGCTCGCGGTGCTCGCATCGATCTTCGCGCTGCAGTGGGCGCGGCCGATCCTGGTGCCGATCCTGCTCGGCGCGATGTTCAGCTACGCGCTCACTCCCGCGGTCGACCGGCTGCAGCGCTGGCGGCTGCCGCGTCCGCTCGGCGCGACGCTCGTCGTCGGCGGCGCGATCGCGATCGTGCTCTGGGGCATCAGCGCGCTCGCCGACGACGCGACGACGATGATCGAGAACCTTCCGCTCGCCGCGCAGAAGCTGCGGCGCACGGTCGAGGGCCACAAGGCCGGCGGGCTGCCGATCGACAAGGTGCAGCAGGCCGCGGCCGAGCTCGAGCAGGCAGCGCACGCGGCCGAGGCGGCGGCGGCGTCGACTGCAGCATCGGCCGCGGCTTCCACCGCCGCGTCGGCAGCGGCATCGGCGGCGAAAGCCGACGCCGCGCGACCGCGGGCCGCGAACGCGCGCGAGCCGCGCAATCCCGGCACGCTCGAGCCGATCGTCGTGCAGCCGTCGCGCGGGGTGACGCACGTGGTCGTCGAGCGGCCGGGGTTCAGCGTCCGCGAGTACCTCTGGTCGGGAACGATCGGCGTCTTCGTCTTCCTCGGCCAGGTCGCGATCGTCCTCTTCGTCACCTTGTTCCTGCTCGCGTCGGGCGACACGTTCCGCCGCAAGATGGTCAAGCTCGCGGGACCGCGTCTCAGCCAGAAGAAGATCACGGTGCAGGCGCTCGACGAAGTCAGCGTGCAGATCCAGCGCTACCTGCTCGTCACGCTCGCGACGAGCGTCGTCCTCGGCGTCGCGGCGGGAATCGTGTTCCACCTGCTCGGCCTCAACAACGCGGCGGTCTGGGGCGTCGCCGCCGGCGTCACCAACCTGATCCCGTACCTCGGCGCGCTCGTGCTCGGCTTCGGATCGGCGCTCGCCGGCTTCATCCAGTTCGACAGCATCGAGCAGGCGCTCCTCGTCGGCGCGAGCACGTTCGCGCTGCACGGCGTCATCGGCAACCTGCTGACGCCATGGTGGACCGGACGCGCGAGCCGCATGAGCCCGTTCGCGGTGTTCGTCGGCGTGCTCGCGTTCGGCTGGCTGTGGGGGCCCGCCGGGCTCATCCTCGGCACGCCGATCCTGATGGTCACCAAGACCGTCTGCGACCACGTCGAAGAGCTGCGGCCGGTCGGTGAATTCCTCGGCGCCTGACCGCTACGGCGCAGGCTCCGCCGGTCCCGACCGCGCAAGTCGCCAGACCAGCGCGCCGAGCGCCGCGACGCCGACGACGAGCACGGCCCAGAGCAGCCACGGGCGCAGGCGCGCCAGGCGCGCGGCGTCGTCGGCGGCGCGCGCGGCGTCGGCGTCGAGCACGAAGTCACCGAGCGTCGCCCGGCCGAAGCGTGCCCGCTCGCTCTCGAGCTGCGGCACGACCATCGCGATCGGCAGCGCGGCGGGCGGCGCGGCGGCCGACCCGGTGAGCAAGCGAAACGGCGGCTCGCCCTGCGTCGCGAAGACGAGCGTCGCGAGCGACGCGTGAACGACGAGCCGGACGCTCGCGGGGTCGAGCGCGGCGGCGCGCTCGTCGGGAACGACGCGCACGAAGCGCAACCACGCCGGCAGCGCGACCGCGGGCGACGTCGCGACGTCGTTGCCGCGCTCGAGCCGATAGAAGACGGCGCCGCCGAGCTCGCGCCAAGGCCGGTCGGCGCGCGTGCGGCCGTAGAGACGCACCGGCGCGACGTGCGTCCCCGACGTGAAGCGGAGATCGGCGTCCAGGATCGGCATCGCACCGCCGAGATCGAACTCGATCGCGCGCCGCGCAGACGGATCGGACGCAGCCGCGCTCGCCGGCGCGCTCGCGCTCGACGTCAGCTCGCGCGCCGGCTCGACCGCGACCTCGCGTCGCGCCGCGACGACGACGGTCGCGCCGGTGACGAGCGGCGCGACCGCAGCATCGGACCAGACCAGGCGAACGAATCGGCCGGGCGCAGCGAGCCCGACGATCGGCTGCGTCAGCGCTCCGGCCGCCGACTGCAGCGCCATCAGCTGGCCGCTGCCGGCGCTGCGCCATTGGCGCAGGTCGTCGCTCGTCTCGACGGTGTACGTCGCCGTGAACTCCGCCGGCCCCGACCAGCGCAGGCGCAAGCTTCGCGGCGGCGGATCGCCGGGCTGCGTCTCGCCGCTGTCGATCAGCCAGCCGCCCGATTCGCGCACCGGCGTCGCGACGTTCGCTTCGCCGCCACGACGGTGGACGCTGATGCGGTCGCCTTCGACGACGACGTCGACCGGCGAAGGCCACACGCCCGCGGCGCTCGGCCGCGGCGGCAGCGGATACAGCCTCGCCTCGCGCACCTGCTCGCTCGTGCGCACGGTCGCGCGCGACGGCAGCAACGCGAACGGCACGCGCTCGCCGCGCGCATCGACGATGCGCAGGTCGCGCAGCTCGTCCTGCTCGGCGTGCGCGTACGCCGCGGGCGGCAGCGCGAGCTCGACGAAGGGTGCCGGTGCCTCGATCGCGATCGGCGCGCGGTAGCGATACGGCGCGGGCTCCGCGCCGGCGGCGAGCGCGATGGCCGGCGCGAACGCGAGGATGACGAGCGCGCGGACGACGCCGGCGGCGCGGCTGCGGGCGAGGTCGCGCCGCTGCACGGCGCCGTCGCAATCACGCCGCGACACGGCGCGACTCCTTGGCAGGCAGCGGGGCGACGTAGCCGATGACGAGCATGAGGATGCCGACTCCGATGAACGAGACGATGCGGGTGACGCTGCCGCTGCCGGAGAGATCGACGAGCAGCAGCTTGGCGACGACCGCGGCGAGCAGCGACGCGCCCGCGACCCACGGCACGCGCACGCCGCGCGATGCGGCCAGCCACATCGCGACGAGCGCGATCGCCGTCCACAGCAACGTGATCCCGGTCTGCACCGCGAGCGAGGCGATCCACGCGTCGACGTGGTAGGGAACGCCGGCGTAATGGTGGAAGCCGCGCACGAGCATCGCGTTCAGCCACACGAACGCCGCCGCGGCCGTCATCGCGATCGACCAGCGCTCGAGCCGCGCTGCGCTCTTCAGCCAGAGCACGATCGCGGCGAGCGCGATGCCGACGCCGATGTCGAGCGGATTGAGGAGCGGGACGTGCGGCAGCGGCGCTGCCGAGCCGTCGGACGCGACGTTGGCGACGATCGTCCACAGCCAGAGCCCGGCGGCGAGCGCGGCCGCGGCGCTGACGCGGTACGCCTCGGGCAGCGTGCGCACCGGCCAGATGCGCGCCGTCGCGGCGCGCGGCAGGACGAGGAGCAACACTGCGGGAGCGACCAGCCAGCCGAGCCACGGCCATGCGCTCGCGGCGTCGCCCCAGCGTGCGGTCGCGGCGCGTCCGAGCAGCGCACCGACGAGCGCGAGCGTGACGACGCCGAGCGCGTGGTCGACGTGCTCGACGGCTCGTGGCCATGCCGGCGACGCCAGCCGCAGCACGACGGCATGGACGGCGAACGCGAGCGGCCACGCCCACCAGCCGCCGTTCGCGAACGGATTCGCGAGCATCGCCGCCGTGACGAGCGCGAACACGAACGCGATCGCGACATGGGCGAGCGTCGGCCAGGCGATCGCGCTCCACGCGAGCCTGCGCGCGAGCGCGGCGTAGACGGCGGCGACGACGCTCGCCGCGGCGAGCGACGCGGCGACGAAGAAGCGTGCCGGCGTGAAGGCATCGATCTCGATCGCGGCGGTGGCGACGAGCCACGCGGTGGCAACGCCGATCAGCAGCGGCTCGCACGCGTCCTCGCCTTGGCCGAGCGCGCCGGCGCGCCCCGCGCGCTCGACGAACAGCGCGGCCGCGAGCGACGCCGCGGCGGCCATCAGCCCGTTGAAGAGGTACACGTTGAGCACCGCGGTCGGCGCCCCGTAACGCAAGTGGCCGACCAGCATCGAGACGGCGGCGATCGCGAGCAGGAGGTAGCCGAAGACGCGCGGCACGGCGCGGCGCTGGCGAAAGCCGATCCACACGAGCCCCGCGCCTTCGAGCGTCCATGCGCCGGCGGTGCTGCGCTCGTCGAGCGCGAACGGGATCACGAGCGTGAGGAAGACGGTCGCGATCGCGAGCGTCGCCTCGAACGTGATCCCGAGCTCGGGCCGCCTGCGCATCCAGGTCGCGAGGACGACGTAGAACGCGGCGAGCGCGAGCGCCGCCAGCGCCGCGCCGTACGGCGTCTCGCGCACGAGCCCGTACTCGAGGGCGAAGACGATCGTCGGCAGGCCGAACAGGAGGCTGCTGTTGACCCACGCGTCGCGCTGCCGCGCCGGTGCATCGCTCGCGGGCTGCGCCGCCAGGCGGCGCGCCGGCAGCACGAGGATGACGACGAAGAGGAGGAAGAACGCGATCAGGAACGCCTGGCTGGTCGCGTAGTCGGCGGGGCGGTATTGCAGGACGCCCCACGCGGTCGCGACGAGGAAGGTGGCGACGAAGCCGACCAGGTTGAGCAGCCGCCACGTCTTCGACCAGGCGACCAGCGCGATGCCGGCGTCGAGCACGAGGTAGTACGTGAAGAGCGCGACGTAATTGCTCGACCCGGTCGAGACGATGAGCGGAGTCGCGAAGCCGCCGAGCGCGCCGACGACGGCGAGCGCGCGCGCGTCCTGCAGCACCGCGAGCGCGGCGGCGAGCGCAGCGACTGCGACCATCAGGACGAACGCCGGCACCGCGCCGAGCACGCCGTAGTAGCGAAACGCGGCGAACAGGGTCAGATAGAGCACCGCGACCGCGCCCCCCTGCAGCACCTGCGCGTAGTCCGGGCGCTTGAGGCGCAGGCGCCAGCCGAAGCCGAGCAGCGCGATGGCCGCCGCGCCGATCGCCGCGAGCCGGAACTCGACCGGCAATCGGGCGTGCTCCGCCGCGTACTTGGCGAGGAACGCGAGCCCGACGAACAGGATCCCGACGCCGACCTTGACGATCGTGTTGCCGCCGAACAGCCACTGCCGCACAGGGGCGAACACATCGCTCGGCGGCGTGACGCGAAGGCCATCGCGAACGCCGCCCGCGCGTGCCGAGGCGCCAGCCGCTTCGCCGAGCGACGCCTCGCTCGCGACCGCCGTCGCGTCGATGGCAGCGGGCGCTGCCGCGGGCGTCGTCGGCCCGGCGGCGAGCATCGTCGGTGCGGCGGTAAGCGACGCAGGCGGCGCGAGCGGGGTCGCCTCGTGCGCTTCGATCGAAGCGACTGCCCCGGCCCGGATCGCGGCGTCGGAAGGCGCCTGCGCCGCGCGGGCGAAGGCCGCGTCTTCGTCGGAGCGAATCCTGGAGTCTTCTGCGAGCGCGCGCTCGGTCGACGTCGCAGGCGCGACGTCGGCGCGCTTGCGCAGCGCCTCGATCTCGCGCTGTTGCCGCAGCGAGCGCACGACCAGCCAGCCGAACAACGCACCGGCGAGCGCGCCGGTTTCTCCGCTCGCGGCAGCGCCGACGAGGGCGCCGACGATGATCGCGATCAGCAGCACCATGGGGTCTCCCCGAGTTGGCTGCGGCGCACTCTAGCAGCGGGGTCGCAGCGCAAACGCCCGCTCACGGGGGAACGGACGTGCCGCTCGTGCAAGTCGCCACGAACGCGACCGCCGGTAGCTCGGCGCGCGACCGCTCAGCGGCAGTCGACGCGGACGATCTTGCCGACGAGCCCGAGCGATTGCGTCATGACGTCGCCGAAGAACTCGGTGTCGCTGACGAACGAGAGCGAGCCGGCGAGACGGAAGCGGTTCACCGACTGCGGGTGCCCGCGCACGTTCATGAACGTGAGGCGCCGCTTGTCGCTGCCGTCGACGTTCATGATCCACCAGTCGGCGCCTTGCAGCTGGAACGCGAAGACGTCGGCTCCGCTCCCGGTCATGTAGACGATGCTCCTGCCGTCCGGCGTGAACGTCGGCGCCTGCGCGAGGCTCTCCGTCGTGAGCTCCCGGATCGCGCCGCTCTCGACGTCCATCGTGTAGATGCGCGACGCGAACAGGTTCTTCGAGACGAAGGTGCTGTAGAACGCGATCGTGCGGTTGTCGCTCGCGATCGACTCGACCTCGCCGCCCTGCTCGACGCCGCCCGGCACGATGCTGCGCACGTTCTCGAGGTGCGGCTCCGGCGCGAGGACGAAGTCGGCGACCTTGAAGACGTACGCGCCGGCGAACAGGTTCAGATCCCAGAGGCGCGGCGCGCGCACGCGCTCGGTCCACACGAACTTGGTGCCGTCGGGCGAGAACGCCGCGTGGGTGATCGCGTGGTCGTAGCCGTCGGGCAGCGCGTAGATCTTCCACGCCGCGCCGCCGTCGCGGCGCACGATCCAGTAGTCGGTGTACGCGCCGTAGCCCGGGATCGCGTCGACCGAGCTGCGCGCGTGCTCGTTCTGCTCGACGAGCATCGCGAGCAGCTCGCCGCGCGGGTGCCACGCCGCCGGGAACTGGTGCCGATCGTCGCGCCACGCCGGCGCGGCAATGCGGCGCTCGTTGCCGCCGTCGGCGTCGGCGAGGTACGCGTGGTAGTGGCCGTCGGCTTGCGGCCGGCCGTAGGCGATCGTCCGCGTCGCCGCGTTCCACTTGGCGCCGATGCGGCCGTCGTTGCCGAAGTCGACCAGGCGCGCCGGTCCGCGGCACGCTTGGCTCGCGGCGTCGTCGGCGACGGACTCGGGCGCGATCGCCGCCAGCACGCACGCGATCGCCGCGGCGGCGCCGCCGAGCGCACGCGCCATCAGAAGACGAGGCGGTGCTCGAGCGCGGGCAGTTGCCGGCGGACGTCGGCGATCCGCTCGCGTTCCATCGCGGCGACGACGAAGCCTTCGCCTTCGTCGCTGCGGCACGCGACGACGACGCCCCACGGATCGACGACGAGGCTGTGGCCGAACGTGCGCCGGCCGTTCTCGTGCGTGCCACCCTGTGCGGCAGCGAGCACGTAGCACTGGTTCTCGATCGCGCGCGCGCGCAGCAGCACTTCCCAGTGCGCGCTTCCGGTCGTGTAGGTGAACGCCGAGGGCACCGAGAGCAGGTCGCACGGCGGCTTGGCGAGCGCGCGGTACAGCTCCGGGAAGCGCAGGTCGTAGCAGACGCTCAGGCCGACGCGCCAGCCGTCGGCATCGAACGCCGCCGGCGTGCGACCGGGCTGCAGCGTCCGGCCTTCGTCGTAGCGCTCGCGTCCGTTGTCGTACGCGAAGAGGTGCATCTTGTCGTAGCGCGCCGCGAGCTCGCCGCGCGGCGAGAAGACGAGGTTGGCGTTCATGACCCGATCGACGCTGTCGGTCGCCGCGTCGCCGTCGAGGCGCAACGGCAGCGTCCCGCCGATCAGCCACACCGCGTGCTCGCGCGCGATCGCCGCGAGCTCGCGCTGGATCGGCCCGTCGCCGGCGCGCTCGGCGATCGCCAGCTTGTCGCGATCGCTGCGGCCGAGGAAGCAGAAGTATTCCGGCAACGCGACGAGCTTCGCGCCTGCGGCGGCGGCCTCGCCGACGAGGCGGCGTGCCGCAGCGACGTTGCGATCGACGCTCGGCGTCGAGACCATCTGGACGGCGGCGATCTTCATGGCCAGGGTTCCTTCAGCGCGTCACCGCGGGCGCGGGCTCGGTCGTCGGCGCCGAGTCGGCGGTCGCCTCGCCGAGCGCGTTGCGCTCGACGCGGTCGACCTTGGGGTCGTCCCACGGCCCGGTGACGTGGAACTCGCGCGTGTTGGCCGCGATCAGCGGCTTGCGCAGGAAGTATTGCGCGAGGAAGGTGCCGAGGCCGATCGCGGGGTTGATGACCGCGAACGCCAGCGACGCGGTGCCCGCGTTGATCTCGGGGACGACGACGACGCGCAGGTCCTCGGTCTCGTTGACGATGTCGGCGCTGCCTTCCATCAGCACGGCGGCGGCAGCGCCGCGCATGCGCAGGTTGTTCGTCGACGCCTTGCCGTCGGCGATGCGGAAGTCGCCGACGACGTTGTCGAACGCGAAGCCCTCGGCGAACAGGTCGCGGAAGTCGAATTGCAGCCGGCGCGGCAGCGACTGCAGCGAGAGCACGCCCAGCAGGCGGCCGGCGCCCGGGCCGGCCTTGAGGAACTGGCCCGAGTCGATCGAGACCTTCACCTGTCCCGTCATGCGCGGGTAGTCGGGCGAGAACGGCGAGCCCGGCCACGCGATGTCGCCGCTCAGCGTTCCCTTGCCACCGCGGATGACGCGGCCCATGCCGAGCCGCTCGAGCAGCGCGCCGCTGTCGGCGAGCGCGAGCGTGAAGCTCATCGCGGCGCGGCGCGGCGACGACGCGCCGCCGCCGGCGTCGCCCCACGTGCCGGTCGCGCTCAGCTGCGCTTCGGGCATCGTCAGGGCGAGCTTGGCGAGCTGCCACTCGCGCACGCCGTCGCGGTTGCCGACGTTGCGATTGACCGCCTCGATGTCGAGCCTGCCGAGGTTCTTGCCGCGCAGCTCGAACTCGTCGACGACGATGTCGAGCGCCGGGATCGTCGCCGGCTGCTCCTCGAGGAGGCTCTCGACGCGCTCGACTTCGCCCTTGGGCAGGTTGAGCCGCGCCAGCCGCGCGAAGACGCGGCCGGCGCCGCTCGCGCGCCGCGCCGGCCGGTACTCGAGGTAGCCGTCGAGCTCGTCGGCGCTGACGTTGGCGCGCCAGAGGTCGCCTTGCAGCGTCAGCCCTGCGGTGACGTTGGCGAGCTTGCGCGAGCCGACGACGAGCTCGGCGGCACGCACGGCGATCGCGTCGGGAACGTAGCCGGCACCGCCGGAAGCATCGAAGACGAGCGGCGCCGCGCCGCCGCCGCGACCGCCGTCGCCCTGCATCCGCGCCAGCGCGCCCTGCCACGCCTCGACGTCGAGGCGCTTGACGGCGACGTTGGCGGCGACGCCAGTCGCGGGCAGCGGCAACACGTCGAGCGGATCGCCGGGCAGCGGATCGGCGACGCGCTCGGCCGGCACCGCGCGCGCATCGCCGACGCGGATCGCGCCGCGCACGACGCGCGTGCTGTCGCCGCTCGCCTCGCGGACGAAGTGCGCCTGCAGCGCTCCGCCGTAATCGACCTGCAGCGCTTCGCGCGACGCGCCGGCGGCGGATTCGGTCGACGACGACGCGGCGTCGTCGGGGACGGTGCGCACGCGCAGCGCCATCGGTTGCGTCGCGGCCTTGCCGAGCGGCGCCGGCAGGTCGACGCCGATGCCGACGAGATTCGTCGCGACGCTGATCTGCGGGCGGCCGGCGACGAACGCGAGCGTCGCGCGGTAGCTCGTTTGCCCGGAAGCGACCGCCGCCATCCGCGCCACGGTGCCGAGCTCGCTCGCCTGGCGCAGCCCGTCGGCCGTCGCGGTGCCGCGGCCGCTGAAGCGTTGGCTGTCGCCGCCGTTGAGGCCGGCGCTCGAGCCGCCCTCGAAGGCGAGGTCGCCGCCGAGCGCGTGCGCGCTGCCGCCGGTCACCGTGAAGCCGCGCTGCGAGAAATCGACGCGGCCCTTCGCTGCGGCGAGCAGCGGCGTGTCCGGCGACATCCGGACGTCGTTGCCGGCGAGGACGATGGTGCCGCGAACGGCGGTCTCGCTCGGCCGCGTCAGCGGAATGCCGAGCGCGAGCTTGAGCTCGGCCGAACCGGTCGCCGTCGCCGACGCGAGCGCGCGCCCGGTCCAGCGCCCGACCGGCGTCACGTCGACGAAGCGAAGCATGTCGGTGAGCGGGCCGAGCGCGTTGCCCTCGACCTCGAGGCGCGGCCTGCCCGCGAGGTCGCCGATCCGGCCCTGGATGCCGTTCCATTCGATGTTGCCGAGCTGCGCCTTCGCGTTCTTGATGTCGATCGTCGTGCGGTCGACGGCGAGCTCGCCGGCGCCGCGCGTCAGCGCCGGCCACGACTCGCGCGGCGCGGCCGACGCGGCGGCTTGCGGAGGCTCGTCGGGGATGTACGCGAACGTCAGGCCTTCGAACTTGGCGCCGATGCGGAAGTCGGCGTCGCGCGCGAGCTTCGGGTCGTGGAACGGGAAGTCGTAGAGGTCGCCGCGGATGCGGACCGTCGCGCTCGTGATCGTTCCTTCGCGCACGGCAGCGCCGACGTAGCTGCGCACGCCCTCCGGCAGGCCGAGCGGCAGGTAGCGCGCCGTGCGCGCAGCGACGCCGTCGGCGAGGCGGCCGTCGAGCTCGAGGTGGCCGGGATAGCGGGCGCCGCGGCCGAAGCCGGTGCCGGGCCCGGAGCGCCAGGTCGCGCTCAGCTCGCCGCGTGCATCGGCGTTGGCGAAGGTCGCGCCGGCGACCTTGACGCTGATCCGCGGCGCCGCGTCGCTGCCCTCGCGTTCGAGCTTCCACGTGAGCTTGGCGTCGAGCAGATCGAGCGGCACCTCGCGCTCGGCGAAGACGCCGGGCAGGTCGAGCTTGCCGGCGCGCATGTCGATCCGCGCCTGGCCGCCGCTTTCGCTCGCGTCGAGCTGCAGCTCGGCATTGACGATGCCGGGACGGCCGAGGCCGTCGGGCTCGGGCGACGGCTTCGCAGCGAGCGAGAGCTCGCTCATGCGGCCGGTGACGCGATAGCGGGCAGGCGCATCGAGCGGCCCGTCCCAGCGCGTCTTCAGCTCGCTGATGACGCCGCGCGGGCGCACGTCGGCGAGCAGGTTGCGCAGCGCAGCGCCGATCGGCACGCGGCTCGCGATCGCGGCGATGACGCCGACGTCGAGTCGATCGGCATCGAACTCGCCGCCGCTGACGGCGCCGGTCTCGTCCTGCCGCCAGGCCGCGCGCAGGTCGCCCTTCGGCCAGCTCAAGCCGTCGCCGGTGCGAAAGCCGAACTGGCGGACCGCGACAGTCGTCGCGTCGTCGCGCTGCTCGGCCTCGACGGTGCCGTCGACCTGCTCGAACTCGAGCGGCTCGACGCTCTTGTCGAGGCGGAGCGCGACAGCACGCAGCGCGACGTCGAGCGACGCCGCGACCGCCCGGCCGTCCTTGAGGTCGAACCAGCCGCGCAGCGCGCCGTCGCCCTCGCTCAGCTCGAACGGCAGCGTGACGCGGCGGCGCAGCTCGCTGAGGTCGGCGCGCGGCAGGTCGACGTACGCGCGCCCGCTCCACTGCCGCCATTCGCTCGCGCGCACGAAGAGCGGCTGGGTGAAGCGGCCGCGCAGGCTGAAGCGGTCGCCCCAGCCCGGCGGCGGCGTCGCGTCGATGCGCACGTTGTGCTCGCGCAGGCCGTTGCGGACGACGAGCTCGACGTCGGCCAGCGCGAGCGGCGGCGCGTCGCGCGCCTCGTCGATCCAGCGCAGCGTGCCGGCGCGGATCACGAACTCGTGCTGCTTGAAGAACCAGTCGGCAGCGACGTCGTCTTCGCCGGCGCTCGACGAGTGGACGAAGTCGAGCCCGCCGACACGGATGCGGCCGCTCTTGTCGCGGCGGACGTCGAGGCTCGGGCCGTCGACCAGCAGCTGCGCGAAGCGCGGCTCGAGCGCGAGCAGCGAGCGCGCCGAAAGCGCAGCGAAGACGCGCGGCAAGGTGAGCGCGACGCGCTGCTCGGCGTCGTAGACGCGGACGTCGCGCAGCTCGACCGAAGGCACCCAGCCGCTCGAGTGCGCGGAGATCGATCCGATCTTGATCGGCGTGCCGACCATCGCGCTCGCGCGCGCCTCGATCTCCGGGCGCCACTCCTCGATGTGCGGCAGAATCAGCCAGTGAAGTGAGAGCCAGCCGACGAACAGCAGCAGCCACGCCGCGAGCAGCAGCCAGACCACTGCACGCCGTGTCCAGCGCAGGGGCGCCCAGCGAGCACGTTCGGCGCTGCGCGAGGAAGGGCCGGCAACACCGGAGGGCGGGTTCGACGACATGAAGACAGCGCTCAGACCGCCGACCGCCCGCTGCGACGACGGTCGCCTCCGCGTCGTGCCTCGGACCCGGCGACCTGCGCTGCAGCGACGCCTCGCGCGGGTCGGTTCAATCTAGCACACGACGGGCCCGCGAAGATGGATCCCAACACCTCGATCGCGGCGCAGTCGATCGGCGTGGGCGCGTTGCAGGCGCAACGAATTGTTCCGTTCGCTTCGCACAGCCGCTTCGTGCAGCGGATCCGGCGCCGCTACGCCGAAGAGCTCGCCCTGCTGCCGGCGGGGCTGCCCGACCGGGCCACGATCACGGCGCTCGTCGAGCGGCTGCGCGGCGGCGGCCGGAGTCTCGCGGCGGCGCTGCGCGTTGCGCGCCAGCTGACGCTCGAGCGGCTCGCCGTGCTCGACGTCGAGGAAGGTGCGCCGCTCGCCGACATCACCCGCGCGATGACCGAGCTCGCAGAGGCGACGCTCGAGCTCGCGCTCACGCAGGCGCTCGCCGACCAGGACGCGCGCAACGGCGTGCCGCGCGACGAGCGCGGCGAACGGATCGACTTCTGGATCGTCGGCATGGGCAAGCTCGGCGCCCGCGAGCTGAACGTGTCGTCCGACATCGACCTCGTCTACCTCTACGAGTCCGACGGCCAGACCGACGGCGCCCGGCCGGTCAGCGCGCACGAGTACTTCGCGCAGGTCGCGCGCAGCCTCTACGCGCTGATCGGCGAGATCACCGACGACGGCTTCGTCTTTCGCGTCGACCTCGCGCTGCGGCCCAACGGCAACTCGGGGCCGACCGTCGTCAGCCTCGCGATGCTCGAGGAGTACCTGCAGGCGCACGGCCGCGAGTGGGAGCGCTTCGCCTGGCTGAAGAGCCGTGTCGTCGCGCCGCGCGCGAGCGTCGAGAGCGGTCGCGCCAAGCCGCTGAAGTCGCTCGTCGCCGCGTTCGTCTACCGACGCTATCTCGACTACGGCGTCTTCGAAGGCCTGCGCCAGCTCCACGTCAAGGTCCGCGACGCAGCGCAACGGCGCGCCGCGGGGCGCCCCGAGCGCGCGAACGACGTCAAGCTGTCGCGCGGCGGCATCCGGGAAATCGAGTTCATCGTCCAGCTGTTGCTCGTCGTACGCGGCGGCCAGTTCCCCGAGATCCGGACGCGCTCGACGCTGAAGGCGCTCGACAAGCTGGCCGCCGGCGGCCTCATGCAGCGGCCGACATCGGAGCGGCTGGCCGACGCCTACGCGATGCTGCGCCGGATCGAGCACCGCATCCAGTACCTCGACGACCAGCAGACGCACGTGCTGCCGACCGACGACGGCGACCTCGCTTGGATCGCGGCGAGCCTCGGGCATGACGACGAGGACGGCGTCTGCACGATGCTGCAGCTGCTCGGCGTCGCGCGCGAGTCGGTCGCCGACGAGTTCGACCGCCTGCTCCACGACGGCCGCCGTCCCGGCGCCGGCAACGCGAACGGGTGCCGGACGTGCGGGCCGGCGCCGCTGCCGCTCGACGCCGAGCAGTTCCTCGCCGACTTGCCGGCCGAGCTGCGCGCCCGCGTCGAGCCGCTCTGCGGTCAGCCGAAGATCCGGCTGCTGCGCGACGAGAGCAAGGTGCGCCTCGCTCATCTCGTCGCGAGCGCGGCGCAGGCAGTGAGAGACGGCCGTGCGACGCTCGCCGCCGCGGTGCAGTTCATCGACTGGCTCGAGCCGCTGCTGCGCCGCGAAAGCTACCTCGCGCTCCTCGCAGAACGTCCCGAGGTGCAGAACAGGCTGCTGCGCCTGCTCGGACTCGCGCGCTGGCCCATGCGCTACCTGATGCTGCACCCCGGCGTCATCGACGAGCTCGCCGACGAGCGGCTGCTGCACGACCGCTTCGATTCGGAGTCGTACCGGCGCGAGCTCGAGGAGCGCCACAAGGGCTGGCAGCGCTCCGGCCAAGCCGAGGAGGAGCTGCTGCTCGACACGCTGCGCCGCGCCCACCACGCCGAGGTCTTCCGCACGCTGGTGCGCGACGTCGAAGGGCACATCACCGTCGAACAGGTCGCCGACGACCTCTCGGCGCTCGCCGACGCGACGCTCGACGTTGCCCTCAGCTGGGCGTGGCAGCACCTGAAGGTCGCGCACCGGCCCGATCCACAGCTGGCGATCCTCGCCTACGGCAAGCTCGGCGGCAAGGAGCTCGGCTACGGCAGCGACCTCGACGTCGTCTTCGTCTACGACGATCCCGACACCGAGCCCGACAAGGCGGCCGAGGTCTACGGCGCGTTCGTGCGCAAGCTGATCGCGTGGCTGACGACCCGGACCGCCGCGGGCGAGCTGTTCGACATCGACACCGCGCTGCGGCCGAACGGCAACTCGGGGTTGCTGGTGACGTCGATGGCGTCGTACGAGAACTACCAGACCGGCCGCGGCAGCAACACCGCGTGGACGTGGGAGCACCAGGCGCTGACGCGCGCGCGCTGGTGCGCCGGCATCGAGCGCCTCGCGCCGCGCTTCGAGGCGGTGCGGCGCCAGGTCCTCGCCGCGCCGCGCGACCTGCAGGCGCTGCTCGCCGAGGTGCGCGCGATGCGCGAGAAGGTGCGTGCCGCGCATCCGGTCAAGAGCGGTCGCTTCGACCTCAAGCACAGCGCCGGCGGAATGATCGACGTCGAGTTCGCGGTGCAGGCGCTCGTGCTCGGCCACGCGGCGACGCACGCCGAGCTGCTCGACGACGTCGGCAACATCGCGCTGCTGCAGCGCGCCGAGCGCGCGGGGCTGCTGCCGGCCGGCGTCGGCAGCGCCGCCGCCGACGCTTACCGCGACCTCCGCCGCGCCCAGCACCGCGCGCGCCTCGACGAGCAGCCGACCCAGGTCGACCCCGCGCCGCTCGCCGCGCAGACGAGCGCCGTCCTCGCGCTCTGGCGTGCCGTCTTCGGCTGACGGCCGCCGCGCTTGGTTGGCGCTCGCCGTCGCGCTCGCGTTGGCTGCCGTGCTCGCGGCCAGCGTGTCGACCGCGGCGCTCGAATGGCAGCCCGGCCGCGCCTGGATCGAGCCGTGGCGCGCGTGGACCGCGGCGATCGTCCACTACAGCGCGTTCCATCTCGTCGTGAACCTGGTCGGCACGGCGCTCGTCGCCGCGCTCGGCTGGTTCGCGCGCGTGCCGCGCTCGACGGCGCTCGCCTGGCTCGTCGCCTGGCCGCTGACGCAACTCGGCTTGCTCGCGCGACCCGACCTCCTCCACTACGCGGGCCTGTCCGGAGTCCTGCACGCCGGCACCGCGTGCGTCGGCTGGCAGCTCGCCGTGCACGCGCGCGGTCAGCGGCGCGCGATCGGCGCGCTCGTCCTCGCCGGCCTCGCGGTCAAGGTCGCGAGCGAATCGCCGTGGGGGGCTGCCGTGCGCGAGCGCGCCGGCTGGGACATCGCGACGGCGCCGTTCGCGCACGCCAGCGGCCTCGTCGCCGGACTCGTCGCCGCGATCGCATGCGATGCGATCGTCCGCGCCCGCCGGCGTGCGCCGATGCGCGCCGGCGACACTGCCTGAATTCGAACCCGTCGCCATGGACCGACCCGATCCCCTCGTGCTGCAGGAGCGCAAGAGCCACCTCGACGCGCTCGCCGTCACCAGCCTCGTCGTCTGCTGCTTCCTCTGGGGCCTGAACCAGGTCGCCGCCAAGGCGGCGCTGCCCGAGGTCGGCGCGCTCTGGCAGGCCGCGCTGCGCTCGACCGGCGCGACGCTCCTGCTCTGGCTCTGGGCGCGCGTGCGCGGCATCGCGCTCTTCGACCGCGACGGCACGCTGCCGGGCGGGCTGCTCGCCGGCGCGCTGTTCGCGGCCGAGTTCTTCTGCATCTTCGTCGGCCTGCAGTTCACGACCGCGTCGCGGATGGTCGTCTTCATCTACATCTCGCCGTTCGTGGTCGCGCTTGGCATGCCGCTCATCTCGCGCGCCGAGCGGCTGCAAGCGCTGCAGGCGATCGGCCTCGTGGTCGCGTTCGCGGGCGTCGCGTCGGCCTTCGCCGAGGGCTTCTCGCAGCCGGCCGCCGGGCCGCGGCAGTGGATCGGTGATGCCCTCGGCGTCCTCGCCGGCGTCCTCTGGGGCGCGACGACGCTCGCGATCCGGGCGACGAAGCTGACGCGCGCAGCGGCCGAGAAGACGCTCTTCTATCAGCTCGCCGTCTCGGCGGTGCTGCTCCTCGCGGCCGCAGCGGCGAGCGCGCCGCCGCCGCTGCACGCGCTCTCGCCGCTCGCGTGGGGCTCGCTCGCGTTCCAGATCGTCGTCGTCAGCTTCGCCAGCTACCTCGTGTGGTTCTGGCTCGTCCGCCACTACCCGGCGACGCGGGTCGCGTCGTTCACGATGCTGACGCCGATCTTCGGCCTCATCCTCGGCGCGCTCCTGCTCGCCGAGCCGATCACGGCGCGGCTGCTGATCGCGCTCGCGACCGTCGCCGCCGGCATCTTCCTCGTCAACCGCAGGACGACGTGATCGCGGTCGTCGTCAGGATCCTCGTCCGCGGCGGCGGTTGCGGGCTGCTCTTCTGGTGGATCTGGCGAACGTTCGGGCTCGCGTCGGCGATGCCGGTCGTCGCGCTGTTCGGCATCGCGCTCGCGCGGCCGCTGATCGAGCTGGCCGAGGCGCTCGGCTGGCAGATGCGCCGCGCCCACTGGCACGACGTCGAGGGCCGTCACTACACGCATCGCGGTCGCGCGGTCGCGGTGCTCGAAGACGACGAGCACCGGCGCTGGCTGCGGCTCGCCGACGTCCGCGCTTTCGTCGGCTTCACCGCCAGCGACGGCGCACTCGCGATCAGCTACCCGGGGTGCGTGCGCGAGCTCGGCCGGCCGCCGGCGCAATACGTCCGCGTCGATGCGCTGCTCGTGCATCTCGCCAAGGAACGGTCGCCTGAGGCGGCGCGCTTGCGCGGCTGGGTCGAGCGCGAGATCGCGTTTCCGGCGCGGCGCGCCCGCGAGCGCCGCGGCATCGCCAGCGAGCCGCCCGACGTCGCCGACTCCGGCTGACGCTCAGCCGCGGATGCGCGCGACAAGCGCGGTCGTCGAATAGCCGTCGACGAAGGGCAGCGCACGCGCGTTGCCGCCCCAGCTGCGCACGAGCGCGGTCTCGGCGAGCGTCTCGACGTCGTAATCACCGCCCTTGACGTAGAGCTCGGGGCGGACGATCTTGAGCAGCTCGAGCGGCGTCTGTTCGTCGAACAGCGTGACCAGGCTGACGCTCGCGAGCGCGGCGAGCACGCAGGCGCGGTCGGCCTCGCCGTTGAGCGGCCGATCGCTGCCCTTGCCGAGCGAGCGCGCCGAGCGGTCGCTGTTCAAGCCGACGACGAGGCTCGAGCCCTCGGCGCGCGCCTGCGCGAGGTAGGTGACGTGGCCGCGGTGCAGGATGTCGAACACGCCGTTGGTGAACACCACCGGGCGCTCGAGCGCGGCGAGGCGCGGCAGCAGCTCGGCGCGCGGGCACAGCTTGGCAGCGAAGTCCGGAAGCACGCGGCGATTGTCGCGCGCGGCGGCGGCCCCGCTCGAACGCGATGCGGTACGCGAGGACCCTCACGCTAAGATCGGCCGCGATGACCACCGCCGACCGCCACGCCGAAAGCGCGCTCGTCCTCTGCGGCCTGCCAGTCTCGAACTACTACAGCAAGGTCAAGCTCGCGTTGCTCGAAAAGGGCGTGCCGTTTCGCGAAGAGGCGATCGGTGCCGCGGGCAAGGGTGCCAAGAGCGAGGATGCGCTGCGCGACTCGCCGCTCGGCAAGATCCCGTTCATCCGCACCGCGCAGGGCCCGCTCTGCGAGAGCCAGGCGATCCTCGAGTACATCGAGGCGGCGTGGCCCGAGCCGCCGCTGCTGCCGAAGGACGCGTACGAGGCGGCGAAGGTGCGCGAGCTGATCGCGTTCATCGACCTGCACGTCGAGCTCGTCGCGCGCGAGCTCTATTCGCAGGCGTTCTTCGGCGGCACGCTCGCCGACGGCGTCGCCGAGCGCGTCCGCAGGCGGCTCGTCAGGAACATCGCCGCGCTCGCGCGGCTCGTCCGCTTCGATCCCTACATCGCCGGCGCGACGTTCACGCAGGCCGACTGCGCCGCCTGGGCCTCGTTCGGCGTCGTCAGGATGGCGACCGAGGCGATCTACGGCGAGGACCTGCTCACGGCCGGCGGTGTCGACTGGAAGCCCTACAGCAAGCGGCTCGGCGAGCGGCCGAGCGTGCAGCGGGTGGTCGCCGATCGCAAGGCCGCGCAGGACCGTGCTGCGTCCCGGACCTGACCGCGCGAGCGTCGGCCGGTTCGGGAGGAGTCGGCGGCCGCACGCTTTGCCCGCGCCCGGCGGGCACGCCGCATCGGCGCATCGATTTCGATGCTTTCGGGAACTCGGAGGCGCAACCCGCGTCAGAGAGATTCGACGTGCCCCGCAACGCCCACCGCTGAAGGCGACGCGCATGGGGCCGGCGAACCGGTTTTCGTCGCGGAGCCGGCCGGCCTTGCCGGCTGAAATCCCCGGGGGGTTCTCCTCCTCCCTCCTCCCTCCCTCGTTCCCTCGGGGGCGCTCGGCGACACCTTTTTTCGCAGCCGTGCGCCCGCTTCTCCGCGGGCGCATGTGCCCGGGATGAGACGGATCGCCGTCGTCGGCGCCGGGATCGCCGGGCTCGTCGCGGCGCGAGAGCTCGCCCGCAGCGATCGCGTCACGCTGTTCGAGGCCGCCGAGCACTTCGGCGGCCATGCGCATACGGTCGATTGCACGCTCGGCGGCCGCACCCACGGCGTCGACACCGCGTTCATCGTCTTCAACGAGCGCGCGCATCCGAGCGTCGCCGCGCTCTTCGCCGAGCTCGGGGTGCGCACGAGCGCCGCCGAGATGTCGTTCTCGGCGCAGATCCCGTCGGCGCGGATCGAGTGGAGCAGCGCCGGCGCCGGCGGCGTCTTCGCGCAGCGTTCGAACCTGCTGCGGCCCGCGTTCTGGAGCATGCTCGGCGAGGTGCGCCGCTTTCGGCGCCTCGCGACGCGGCTGCTCGCGCGCGACTCCGAGCGCAGCCGCGCCGCGCTCGACGATGCCCTCGGCGACTTCCTGCAGGCGCGCCGCTTCTCGAGCGCGTTTCGCGACTGGTACCTGCTGCCGATCGTGGCGACGATCTGGGCCTGCGCGCCCGAGCAGATGCTGCGCTTTCCGCTCGGCGAGCTGCTGCGCTTCTGCGCCGCCAACGGCTTGCTGCAGCTCGGCGAGCGCGCGCCGTGGCGATCGGTGCGCGGCGGCGCCTCGATCGCGGTCGACCGCATCCTCGATGCGATTCCCGATGCGCGGCGTTCGACCGCGGTGCGCCGCGTCCGCCGACTCGCCGGCGGCGGCATCGAGATCGCGACCGCCGTCGGCAGCGAGCGCTTCGATGCCGCGGTGCTCGCGTGCCACAGCGACCAGGCGCTCGCGCTCCTCGCCGATCCCGGCGACGACGAGCGCGAGGTGCTCGGCGCGATCCGCTGGCAGCGCAACCGCGCCGTGCTGCACTCCGACATTCGCGTGCTGCCCGAGCGCAAGGCGGCGTGGGCGGCGTGGAACTACGAGCGGTCGGGGCGAGCCGCGGCCGGCGCGACCGGCACCGTCTGCGTCCACGTGCTTCTCAATCGGCTGCAGGCGCTGCCGTTCGACGCGCCCGCGATCGTCACGCTCAACCCGCTCTTCGAGCCGCCGGGCAAGCTCGTCCAGGGCGAGTTCCACTACGCCCACCCGGTGTTCGACCGCCGCGCGATCGCGGCGCAGGCGCGCATTGGCGAGCTGCAGGGGCGCCGCGACACCTGGTACTGCGGCGCCTGGACCGGCCGCGGCAGCCACGAGGACGGCGTCGTCTCGGCGCTCGCGGTCTGTCGCGCGCTGCAGCGCGACCGCTGAACGCGCCAGCGTCAGCGCAGCCAGCCCTTCTTGCGGAAGTAGAGGAACGGCGCTGCCACCGACGCGACCATCAGCAGCAGAGCGTAGCCATAGCCGAACCGCCAGTCGAACTCGGGGATTGCCTTGAAGTTCATGCCGTAGATGCTCGCGATCAGCGTCGGCGGCAGCAGCGCGACGCTCGCGACGGAGAAGATCTTGATGATCTTGTTCTGGTTGATGTTGATGAAGCCGACGGTCGCGTTCATCAGGAAGTTGATCTTGTCGAACAGGAACGTGCTGTGGCTGTCGAGCGAGTCGATGTCGCGCAGGATCTGGCGCGCCTCCTCGAACTGCTCCGCGCCGAGCAGGCGGCTGCGCATCATGAAGCTGACGGCGCGCCGCGTGTCCATCACGTTCCTGCGGATGCGCCCGTTGAGGTCTTCCTCGCGCGCGATCGCCGACAGCGCCTCGCCCGCGGCCTGGTCGTTGACCTGCTGGCGCAGCACGCGCGCGCTCACCGCCTCGAGGCTGTCGTAGATGCCCTCGAGCGCATCGGCCGAGTACTCGGCATCGGCGTCGTAGAGCTTGAGGAGGACGTCCTTGGCGTCTTCGATCAGCGCCGGGATGCGGCGCGCGCGCAGCCGCAGCAGCCGGAACACCGGCAGCGCCTCGGCGTGCACCGAGAAGAGGATGTTGCGGTAGAGGATGAAGGCGACGCGCACCAGCCGTGGCGTCTCGTCGTCGATCAGGAAGTCGGAGCGGATGTGCAGCTCGCCGTTGTCTTCCTCGTAGAAGCGCGCCGACTCCTCGAGGTCGTCGTCGACGGCGTCGCTCGGGATCGTGAGGCCGAAGCGCTCGGCGACCCAGCCCTTCTCCTGCTCGGTCGGCCCCTCGAGATCAACCCAGACCGGCTGCACGCCGGACAGCGCGGCGAGGCTTTCGATCTCTTCCTGGAACAGGCGGCCGCTGGCCAGCGTGAAGACGTTCAGCATGCAGGCTCCGGCGAGCATGACCCGGCTCGCCAGGAGCGGACGGTCATCGTGGCTGGGAACTTTCCAGGAACGCCGTCGTCACGAGATGCGGTGACAAATTATCGCATCGCGGTTTGCGCTTGCGTGAGCGGCGCGTGTGCCGTGCGGCACGGCGATAGACTGATTTTTCGAGCGCGACGACCCTGATCGCGAGACAGGCTTCGGCGCCTCTGCTACCGTCTCCGTGCGCACCTGCGAAAGGACTCGTCCATGAACCTGACGATCAGCGGTCATCACCTCGAAGTCACTCCGGCGCTGCGCGAATACGTGCTCGCCAAGCTCGACCGCGTCACCCGCCACTTCGACCAGGTCACCGGCATCACGGTGCTGCTCTCGATCGAGAAGCCGGCGGAAAAGGAGCGGCGGCAACGCGCCGAGGTGACGGTTCATGTCAAGGGCAAGGACCTGTTCGCGGAATGCTGTTCGGAGGACCTCTACGCCGCGATCGACCAGCTGATGGACAAGCTCGACCGCCAGGTCGTCCGCCACAAGGACCGCGTCCAGGACCACCACCACACCGCGCCGAAACGGATCGACGCGCCGACGCCTTGAGCGGTCTGCACGCCCGGTGTTGCCGGCGCGCAGCACCGGCGCGCCTTCCGGCGCTCGGAGGCGGCCGACGCAGGCACGCACGCCATCGCAACACCATAATTCCCCGTTTGCCCCTCCGTCCGCAGCCGTGCGCCCGCGGGCGATCCTGCCCATGAACCGACTCGCCGCCATCCTGCCCGTCGTCGACGTGGTCGTCGACGTCGACGCGACCAGCAAGAAGCGCGCATTCGAGCAGGCGGGCCTGCTGTTCGAGAACCAGCACGCGATCGCGCGCGCGACGGTGACGGACAACCTCTTCGCGCGCGAGCGGCTCGGCTCGACCGGCCTCGGCCACGGCGTCGCGATCCCGCACGGGCGCATCAAGGGATTGAAGAACCCGCTCGCCGCGGTGCTGCGGGTGCGGCAGGCGATCGCGTTCGACGCCCCCGACGACGAGCCGGTGTCGCTGCTGATCTTCCTCCTCGTCCCGGAGGCCGCGACGCAGCGCCACCTCGAGATCCTGTCGGAGATCGCCGAGATGCTCTCCGACCGCGAGCTGCGCGAGCGGCTGAAGACCGAGCCGCTCGCCGCCGAAGTGCACCGGATCATCGCCTCCTGGGAACCGCTGAAGTCGGTGGCGTAGCGGCGTTGAAGAACGCGCTTCGGCCGGGCGCCGGGCCGCTCGCAAGGCCGGCCGAGCCCCTTCGGAGGCCAGCGACCGAAGGGAGCATGGGGGCACGATGAAGCCGACCGTCATCAGCGCCGAGGCGCTGTTCGAGGAGTTCCGGACGACGCTGCACTGGGAGTGGATCGCCGGCCACGCCCATCCCGAGCGCCACTTCGACGAAGCCGCGATCCGCGACGCGCGCTCGGCCGCCGACCTCGTCGGCTATCTCAACTACATCCACCCGAACCGGGTGCAGATCGTCGGCCGCCGCGAAGTTTCGTATCTCAACGCGCCCAATCCCGAGGTCACCGATCGCCGCATCTCGCGCATCGTCACCCTCGAGCCGCCGGTGCTGATCGTCGCCGACGCGCAGGTGCCGCCCGACCGCCTCGTCGCGCTCTGCGACCGGGCCGACATTCCGCTCTTCGTCACCGACGAATCGGCCGGCCACGTCATCGACGTCGTGCGCGGCTACCTCGGCCAGCACTTCGCCGAGCGGACGACGCGTCATGGCGTCTTCATGGACATCCTCGGCATCGGCGTGCTGCTGACCGGCGAGTCGGGCCTGGGAAAAAGCGAGCTCGGGCTCGAGCTGATCTCGCGCGGCCACGGCCTCGTCGCCGACGACGCGGTCGACCTCTACCGCGTCTCGCAGACGGCGCTCGAAGGGCGCTGCCCCGACCTGCTGATGAACCTGCTCGAGGTGCGCGGCATCGGCCTGCTCGACATCAAGGCGATCTTCGGCGAGACCGCGGTGCGCAGGAAGATGCGGCTGAAGCTGATCGTCCACCTCGTGCGCAAGGAGACGATGGACCGCGACTTCGAGCGGCTGCCCTACGAGCCGCTCAGCGAGGACATCCTCGAGGTGCCGGTGCGAAAGACCGTGATCGCGGTCGACGCCGGGCGCAACCTCGCTGTGCTCGTCGAGGCGGCGGTCCGCAACACCATCCTGCAGCTGCGCGGCATCGACACCTACGCCGAGTTCATCGCCCGCCATCACAAGGCGATGGGCAAGGTCGACTGACGCCGCTCGGATGAATTCGGCGCCTGCGGCGCCGAATTCACTTGTTCCTGAACTCGCAGTTCTTCTTCGTGCAGATCGCGTACAGCGCGAGCGCGTGGTCCTGCAGCTCGAAGCCGCGCGTCGTCGCGACCGAGCGCTGGCGCTTCTCGATCTCGGCGTCGTAGAACTCCTCGACGCGACCGCAGTCGATGCAGACGAGGTGGTCGTGGTGCTTGCCCTCGTTGAGCTCGAACACCGCCTTGCCGCTCTCGAAGTGGCTGCGCGAGAGGATCCCGGCCTGCTCGAACTGCATCAGCACGCGGTAGACGGTCGCCAGCCCGATGTCGGCGTGCTCGGCGATGAGGACGCGAAAGACGTCCTCCGCGCTCATGTGGCGCTGCCGGGTGTTCTGGAACACTTCGAGCACCTTGATGCGCGGCAGCGTCGCCTTGAGGCCGCTGTTCTTCAGCTCTTCGGCGTGGGTCATGGCAGGCGGTCGGGCCGGAGGTGCGCCGGTAGAATCGGGTCATCATACGAGCTTGGCGCGTGCGTCGAACCACGCCGCGCGAACGCCCCGTCCCCGCCATGCCCATCCATCGCGTCCCTCGCGTCGCCGCCTGCCTCGGCCTGCTCGGCCTGGCGCTCGCCGGCTGCTCCTCGCTGCAGACTTCGGACAGCTTTCTCGGCGTCATCACGCCGTATCGCGTCGAGGTCGTGCAGGGCAACGTCGTCACCAGCGAGCAGGTCGCGCTCGCCAAGCCCGGGCTGACGCGCGCACAGGTGCGCGACGTCCTCGGCTCGCCGCTGCTCGCCGACCCGTTCCACGCCGATCGCTGGGACTACGTCTTCACGATCCGGCGGCAAGGCGCGGCGCCGCAGATGCACCGCGTCGTCGTCCGCTTCAAGGACGACGTGCTCGCGAGCGTGGAAGGCGCCGCAAACCTGCCGAGCGAGCACGAGTTCGTCGCCTCGATCGATACCTTCAAGACATCGCGCAACGCTCCTCCGCTCGTCCTGAGCGACGAGCAGCTGAAGGCGCTGCCCGTGCCGCAGCGGCCCGCCGCGGCCGAGCCCGCGCCGCCGGTGCCGAACCGCACCTACCCTCCGCTCGAGCCGCGCTCATGACCGGCGACGGCCAGCGCCGCCGCATCGCGATCGCCGGAGCCTCCGGGCGAATGGGGCATGCCCTCGTCGAGGCGGTCGTCGCCAGCCGCGACCTCGTCCTCGCCGCCGCGTTCGACGTTCCCGGCAGCCCCGCGATCGGCAGCGATGCCGCCGCGTTCCTCGGCCGGCCGAGCGGTGTCGTCGTCTCGGCCGACGCGCGCGCGGCGCTCCGCGCGAGCGAGGTGCTGATCGACTTCACGCGGCCCGAGGGCACGCTCGCGCACCTGGCGCTCTGCCGCGAGCTCGGCGTCGCCGCGGTGGTCGGCACGACCGGCTTCGACGCCGAGCAAAAGCGCGCGATCGCCGCGCACGCCGAGCACATCCCCATCGTGCTCGCGCCGAACATGAGCGTCGGCGTCAACGTCGTGCTGAAGCTGCTCGAGGTCGCGGGCCGCGCGCTCGCCGACGGCTTCGACGTCGAGATCGTCGAGACGCACCACCGCATGAAGGTCGACGCGCCGAGCGGCACCGCGCTGAAGATGGGCGAGGTCATCGCCGCGGCGCAGGGCAAGGCGCTCGACAGCGTCGCCGCGCTCGACCGCAACGGCGCGCGCCGCCCCGGCGCGATCGGCTTCGCGTCGCTGCGTGGCGGCGACATCGTCGGCGATCACACCGTCCTCTTCGCCGGCAACGGCGAGCGGATCGAGATCACGCATCGCTCGTCGAGCCGCACGACCTACGCGGAAGGAAGCCTGCGCGCCGCACGCTTCGTGCTCGGCAGGAAGGCGGGGCTGTTCGGCATGGACGAGGTGCTCGGCCTCGCGGACGCGCGGTGATCGGCAGCGGCTTTGCGCAGTTCTGGGCGCAAGGCGACGCGATCACGCGCAGCGTCGCCGCGTTGCTCCTGCTGATGTCGGTCTGCGCCTGGGTGCTCATCTTCTGGAAGGGCTGGCTGCTGCGTCGCGTCCACGTCGACCTGCAGCGCGCCGTTCCCGCGTTCTGGGCGTCGCCGTCGCTCGCCGAGGGCCGCGACCAGCTCGTCGCGTTCGACCGCGAGCGCATCCTCGCGCCGCTCGTCGACGCCGCGCTCGCCGCGCCGCCGGCCGGCACGCTCGAAGCGCACGGCCAGGTCGAGTCGCAGCTGACGCGGCGCCTGCGCGACGCGCTGCACCGCGTCCTCGGCCAGCTCCAGTTCGGCCAGGTGCTGCTCGCGTCGATCGGCAGCACCGCGCCCTTCATCGGCCTGTTCGGCACGGTCTGGGGGATCTACCACGCCCTCGTCAGCATCTCGGCCGCGGGGACGATCACGATCGAGCGCGTCTCCGGACCGGTCGGCGAGTCGCTCGTGATGACCGCCGCCGGCCTCGCCGTCGCGATCCCCGCGGTGCTCGCGTACAACGTGTTCGGCAAGCGGGTCGCCGCGAGCGAGGCCGAGCTCGAAGGCTTTGCGCACGACCTGCGCGAGATGATCGTCAAGCAATGAAGCCGCCGCGCACGCCTCGTTCGCTGCGCCCCGAGGGGCCGCTGCCGGAATCGGGAGCGACCCGGCGCGCGACCGGAGGCGATTGACATGCCGTTCGGCCGCCTCGAGCGCAACCCCGGCGCGCAGCCGATGAGCGACATCAACATGACGCCGCTGATCGACGTCATGCTCGTGCTGCTCGTCATCTTCATGATCACGGCGCCGCTGATGACGTCGAGCCTCAAGCTCGACCTGCCGCGCACCGATGCGGCGCAGGCGAGCGATACGCCGCAGTTCGTCAGCGTTGCGCTCGACCGCGATGGCCGCACGTTCTGGGGCGACGAGGCGGTCGACGCGGCGACGTTCGCCGAGCGCGTCGCCGCGGCGGCGCGGCGCAACCCGCAGACCGAGGTCCAGCTGCGCGCCGACAAGGCGGTGCCGTACGGCCGCGTCGCCGAGCTGATCGGCGTCGTGCAGAAGGCCGGGCTGACGCGGATCGGCTTCGTCGCCGAGGCCGAGAAGTAGAGGCCGCCGGGCGCACGAGCGCCCGCGCCGAGGGCGGGCGGCCTTTCGGAGCAGCGATGTCGCACGCGGTCGCGCTCACGGCAGGGCGCTGCGGCAACGCCCGGCCGGCGCGCTCGACAGCACGGCCATCCTCGCTGCGCGGCTTGCCCGCTACCAGTCCTCGTGTCGACGCAGGTAGGTCGCGAACCGCGGCACCCCGTTGGACGTGACGTCGCGATAGCGGTACGTGACGTGCGAGCCGATCGGCGGCGGGTTGCGCCGTTCGGCGTCGCTGAGCCCGCTGCCGATGAAGAACCGGGTGCCGTCTTCGGTCTCGACCTCGAGCGCACCGAGCTGCCCGCGGTACTTGCCGCTGCCGCGGCGATGGCCGACGACGCGCGCCTCGGCGTCGAGCGTCGGCTTGAGCTTGAACACCGCATCGCTGCGGCCGCCGACGTGCGCGGCCGACGCGACGTGCAGCACCAGGCCCTCGCCGCCCGCGCCGACGACGCGCTCGAGGTCGCGCGCGAGCGCGGCGCGCCCGCCGACGCGCCACTGCGGCGCGAGCTCGGCCGGGCCGCTGCCGCGCGGCAGGATCGCGGCGAGCCTCGCGATGCGCTCGTCGAACGTGCCGTCGGCCACGGGCTGGTCGAACACCATGTAGCGCACCGACGACCACGCCACCGGGTCGGGCGAAGCATGGCGCACGGTCGCTGACAGCCGTTCGAAGCGGCCGCGCCCGATCCACAGTTCGCCGTCGAGCGGCTCGGGCGGCAGCGCGTCGAGGAACGACGACGGCGCCGAGACGGTGCGGCCGCTGCGGTGGCGAAGCGTCCGCCCGTCCCAGAGGGCGCGCACGCCGTCGTATTTCTCGCTGACAAGACAGCGCGCCGGATCGACCTGCTCGCGATAGACCGAAGCGAGCTCGGGGCGCGGCGGCGTCGGCGCAGGCGCTGCCGCGCCGGCCCAGCGTGGCAGCGCGAGCGAGCCGAGCGCGACGAGCGCGAGCCGTCGTGCGGTAGAGGTGGAGGAGGTGGCCATCGACGAACTCCGCAATGCGCGTTTGCGCGTGCGGCGAATCGTTGCCGCGGCGGCCCGCCGCGTCGAGCGCTCCGGAGCAGGACGCGCGGGCTCCCCCGAGGAGAGGATCGACACGCGCGCCGCAGCACGTCCTGCGCGAACGCGTTTCTATAATCGATCGATGGCTGCCTTCCGCATCGCACCCGCATGAAGGCCGATTTCGCTCCCCGCGACGTCGAACAGGCAGCGCAACGCGCCTGGGCTGCCGCCGACGCGTATCGCGTCCGCGAGGACCCGGCCCGGCCAAAGTACTACGCGTGCTCGATGCTGCCCTACCCGAGCGGCCGGCTGCACATGGGGCACGTGCGCAACTACACGATCAACGACATGCTGGCGCGCCACCTGCGCATGACCGGCATGAACGTGCTGATGCCGATGGGCTGGGACGCGTTCGGCTTGCCCGCCGAGAACGCCGCGATCAAGAACAACGTGCCGCCGGCGCGCTGGACGCGCGAGAACATCGCCGCGATGAAGGGCCAGATGCAGGCGCTCGGCCTGGCGATCGACTGGAGCCGCGAGATCGCGACCTGCGACCCGTCGTACTACCGCTGGAACCAGTGGCTGTTCCTGAAGATGCTGCAGGCGGGAATCGCCGAGCGGCGCACCCAGGTCGTCAACTGGGATCCTGTCGACCAGACCGTGCTCGCCAACGAGCAGGTGATCGAGGGCCGCGGCTGGCGCTCGGGCGCGCTCGTCGAGAAGCGCGAGATCCCGGGCTACTACCTGAAGATCACGCAGTACGCCGAAGAGCTGCTCGAGTGCGTCAAGACCGGCCTGCCCGGCTGGCCCGAGCGCGTCAAGGTGATGCAGGAGCACTGGCTCGGCAAGAGCGAGGGCGTTCGCTTCGCGTTCCTGCACAACATCCACGACCACGACGGCAAGCTGATCGGCGGCGGCCGGCTCTACGTCTTCACGACGCGTGCCGACACGATCATGGGCGTCACGTTCTGCGCGGTCGCGCCCGAGCATCCGCTCGCGCTGCACGCCGCCGAGCGCAATCCCGAGGTCGCCGCCTTCATCGAGTCGTGCAAGCTCGGCGGCACGACCGAGGCCGAGCTCGCGACGCAGCAAAAGCGCGGCATCGACACCGGCCTCTTCGTCGAGCACCCGCTCAGCCACGAGCAGATCCCGCTCTGGATCGGCAACTACGTGCTGATGGGCTACGGCGACGGCGCAGTGATGGGCGTGCCGGCGCACGACGAGCGCGACTTCGAGTTCGCGCGCCAGTACGGCATCGACATGCTGCAGGTGATCCACGTCGACGGCGAGGAGTTCTCGTACGAGCGCTGGCAGGACTGGTACGCCGACACGACGTGCAGCGTCACCGTCAACTCCGACATCTACAGCGGCATGACGTACGACGTCGCGGTCGACGCGGTCGCGGCGGCGCTCGCGCACCGCGGCCTCGGCGGCAAGCAGACGACGTGGCGGCTGCGCGACTGGGGCATCAGCCGGCAGCGCTACTGGGGAACGCCGATCCCGATCATCCACTGCGACGCGTGCGGCGTCGTTCCGGTGCCGGAGAATGACCTGCCGGTCGTGCTGCCCGAGGACCTGATCCCCGACGGCTCGGGCAATCCGCTCGTCAGGAACCATGGCTTCATCGACGTCGCGTGTCCGAAGTGTCGCCGCCCGGCGCGCCGCGAGACCGACACGATGGACACCTTCGTCGACAGCGCGTGGTACTTCATGCGCTATTGCGACCCGCATCTCGAGGACGCGATGGTCGGCGCGGGCACGAAGTACTGGATGCCGATGGACCAGTACATCGGCGGGATCGAGCACGCGATCCTGCACCTGCTCTACGCGCGCTTCTGGACCAAGGCGATGCGCGACATGAAGCTGGTCTCGATCGACGAGCCGTTCACGAGGCTGCTCACGCAGGGGATGGTGCTCAACCACGTCTGGGCGCGCGAAACCCCTCAGGGCGGCATCGAGTACTTCCCGCCGGACGAGGTCACACCCGTCGAAGAAAAAAGCGGCCCCAGCGGGGCCGGCCGCCTCGCGGACGGCACCCAGGTCTCCTACCGCGGCATGCTCAAGATGGGCAAGACCGAGCGCAACGGCGTCGACCCGCAGGAGCTGATCGACCGCTACGGCGCCGACACCGCGCGGCTCTTCGTCATGTTCGCGTCGCCGCCCGAGCAGACGCTCGAGTGGAACAACGCCGGCGTGGAAGGCGCGCACCGGTTCCTGCGCCGGCTCTGGAAGTTCGCCGCCAAGAACGCCGAGGCGATCGACGCGCCGGCGGCGCGCAAGCCCGCGCGCGGCGCCGCGCCGGCGCTGCGCCACGAGGTGCACTCGGTGCTGCGCCAGGTCAGCTACGACTACGAGCGGATGCAATACAACACCGTCGTCTCGGGCGCGATGAAGCTGCTCAACGCGCTCGAGGCGCACGCCGGCGGCGACGCGGTCGCGCCGGCGGCGCTGCGCGAGGGCACCGCGATCCTGCTGCGCGTCCTCTACCCCGTCTGCCCGCACACGACGTGGGCGCTCTGGAGCGAGCTCGGGCTCGCCAGCGAGCACGGCGAGCTGCTCGACGCGCCCTGGCCGGTGGTCGACGAGGCGGCGCTCGTGCAGGAAGAGATCGAGCTCGTGCTGCAGATCAACGGCAAGCTGCGTGGGTCGCTGCGCGTTCCTGCCGGCGCCGACAAGGCGGCGATCGAGAAGGCGGCGCTCGCGGCGCCCGAGCTCGCCAAGCACGGCGAAGGCCGCGAGGTGAAACGCGTCGTCGTCATCCCCGGCCGTCTCGTCAACATCGTCGTCTAGCGCCGGAGACCGACCGACGATGCGACGACGCTTCCTGCTCGCCGCCGCAATCGCTCTCGGGGGCTGCGGCTTCGAGCTGAAGCGCCCGCCGGCGCTCAACTTCGGCAAGATCCAGCTCTCCGGCTTCGCGCCGCGCTCGCCGCTGGGCGCCGAGCTGAAGTCGAGCATCGACGCGAGCACGACGACGCGCGTCGTCGAGGCCGGGCAGGGCGCCCAGGCGGTGCTGCAGGCGATCACCGAGTCGCGCGAGAAGGTCGTCGTCGCGCAGACCGCTGCGGCCCAGATCCGCGAGTTCGAGCTGCGCCTCAGGTTCGGCTTTCGCGTCGTCGATGCGACCGGCAAGGTGCTGATCCCCGACAGCGAGATCCTGCTGACGCGCTCGCTCACCTACACCGAGACCGCGGCGCTCGGCAAGGAACAGGAAGAGGCGTTCCTGTACCGCGCCATGCAGGGCGACATCGTGTCGCAGGTGCTGCGCCGGCTGGCGTCGGTGCGGCCGGTCTAGGAGCTCCATGCAGATTTCGCTCGATCGTCTCGACGCGCAGCTCAAGCGCGAGCTGCGCCCGGTCTACACCGTCTGGGGCGACGAGCCGCTGCTCGCGCAGGAAGCGGCGGACGCGATCCGCGCGGCGGCGCGCGCCGCCGGTTGCAGCGAGCGCCAGGTGCACACGGTGCAAGGCGCGCACTTCGACTGGAGCGGCCTGCTCGGCGCGTCGCAGGCGCTCAGCCTGTTCGCCGACCGCCAGTTGATCGAGATCCGCATCCCATCGGGCAAGCCGGGCAAGGACGGCTCCGAAGCGCTGCAGCGGTATTGCGAGCTCGCCGGCGACGGCCGCGACGTCATCACCCTCGTCACGCTGCCGCGGCTCGATCGCGCGCAGCAGTCGAGCGCGTGGTTCGCCGCGCTCGACGGCGCCGGCGTCGCCGTGCGCATCGATCCCGTCGAGCGGCAGGCGCTGCCGCGCTGGATCGCCGAGCGCCTCGCTGCGCAGGGCCAGCACGTCGCCGCCGGCGCCGAAGGCCAGCGCGCGCTCGCGTTCTTCGCCGACCGCGTCGAGGGCAACCTGCTCGCGGCGCACCAGGAGATCCAGAAGCTCGCGCTGCTCTATCCGCCGGGCGAGATCGCGTTCGAGCAGATCGAGACCGCCGTCCTCAACGTCGCGCGCTACGACGTGTTCCGACTCGGCGAGGCGGTCCTTGCCGGTCAGGCGGCGCGCGCGCTGCGCATGCTCGACGGCCTGCAGAGCGCGGGCGAGGCCGCGGTGCTCGTGCACTGGACGATCGCCGAGGACATCCGCGGCCTGAAGCGCGTCAAGGATGCGCTCGCCGCCGGCCGGCCGCTGCCGCTCGCGCTGCGCGAAGCGCGCGTGTGGGGCGCGAAGGAGCGCGTCTTCGAGCGCGCGGTGACGCTGATCGGCGAGTCGGCGATCGCGCATCTCCTCGACGCGGCGCACGTCTGCGACGGCTTGGTGAAGGGGATCAAGCATCCCGACTGGCCGCTCGATCCGTGGGAAGGGTTGAAGCGGCTCGTGCTCATGCTCGCCGAGGAGACCGCGCGCGTCGGCGCGAAGCCGATCGCCCGCATGGCGCTCACCGCCTAGGCCGGCGGCGACGTCTCGACGCGCGCAAGCAGCAGCTCGAGCGCTCGAACGACCGACTGCGCGCGCACCGCGGCGCGATCGCCGTGCGCCTGCAGCAGCACGGCAGCGGCCGCGCTGCCGCGCGCGCAGGTCGCGATCCAGACGGTGCCGACCGGCTTGGCGGCGCTGCCGCCGTCGGGACCGGCGATGCCCGTGACCGCGACGGCGAACGTCGCCGGCGTGCGCGCGACGGCGCCTTCGGCCATCGCGCGTGCGACCTCGGCGCTCACCGCGCCGTGCGCCGCGATCAGCGCAGCGGGAACGCCGAGGAGCTCGGTCTTCGCGGCGTTCGAGTAGGTGACGACGCCGCGCTCGAACCACGCACTCGAGCCCGGGCGCGCCGTGCACGCAGCGGCGACGAGCCCGCCGGTGCACGACTCCGCCGCCGCCATCGTCGCGCGGCGCGCGACGAGCGCATCGGCGAGGCGCGCGACCAACGCGCTGGCGTCGGCGTCGCTCACACGAATCGCCAGACTGCGATGACGACCAGCGTGCAGAGCGCAGCGACGAGGTCGTCGAAGAGGATGCCGAAGCCTTGCGCCCAGCCGATCGGCGCGCTGCGGCGGCCCTTGAAGCGCTGGTCGGCCCACGCGACCGGACCGGGCTTGGCCGCGTCGAAGATGCGAAAGAGGACGAACGCCGCCGTCTGCGCGAGCCACGACGCCGGCGTCACGAGCCAGAGGACGAGCCAGAACGCGAGCACCTCGTCCCACACGACGGCGGACGGATCGGTCTGATCGAGATGGCGCGCGCTCACCGTGCACGCCCACCAGCCGATCGCGAACCCGAGCCCGAGGACGAGCGCCATCGCGGCGTCGCCGACGCGAGCGAGCAAGAGGTCGTAGGTGATCCAGGCGAAGAGCGTCCCCGAGGTTCCGGCCGCCATCGGCGCGAGCCCGCTGCCGAAGCCGAGCGCGATCGCGTGCGCCGGATGCGCAACGACGAAGCGCCAGTTCGGCCGCCGGCCGACGCCGGCGAGCGGACGGTGCAACGCTGGCTCTGCCATGGCGCGTTGGTCAGCCGCTGCGGAAGTGGTCGAACGACGCGAAGCTGCTGTCGACCGCGGCGCCGTCGCGGTCGACGAGTCGCACCGCGTCGCCCGCCTCGATGCGGCCGACGCGCGTGACCGCGACGCCGGCGCCGGCAGCGGCCGCGACGACGGCGTCGCGGCGCGACGGCAGCGCCGTGAAGACGAGCTCGTAGTCGTCGCCACCGGCAAGCACGCACTGGCGCTGCAGGGCAAGCGCCTGCGCCGCGAGCACGGCGCTGCGCGGCAGCGCGTCGGCATCGACCACCGCGCCGACTCCCGAACGGCGCAGGATGTGGCCGAGGTCGCCCAGGAATCCGTCGGAGACGTCGATCGCGCTCGTCGCGATCCCGCGCAGGCGGATGCCGAGGCCATTGCGCGGCGTCGGCGTCTCCATCGCCTGGCGCGTCTGGCGAAACGCCGGCTCGGGAAGCGAGACGGTGCCGCGAAACGCCTCGAGCGCGAGCCGCGCATCGCCGAGCGTTCCGCTCACGTAGAGGTCGTCGCCCGGACGCGCGCC